>JAPPDQ010000611.1 GCA_028875495.1 Chloroflexota bacterium | reverse complement strand
CTCACGGCAGGAATCACCGCCTACCGTTCTCTGCAGGTCGAGCTATTTCCCGAAATCGAGTTTCCACTGGTAACGGTGTCGACATCGTACCCGTCGGCGAACCCGGACGCCGTCGTTCGCGACGTGACCGATCCCATAGAGCGGGCGATTTCGGGTACGGCCGGGTTGGAGTCGATCCAGAGCAGGACCTTTGAAGGCAACTCGATAGTATTGGCCACATTCACCTACGGGACGGACATGGCCGCTGCCCAGACCCAGATTTCCGCCGCGGTGAATGACATATCTTTCGTCAGCGGTGTCGAGGAGCCCACGGTTGGACGCTTCAATCCCGACCAGTTCCCGGTCATTCAGTTCAGCGTCATTTCGGACCGTGACGCGGCCGATTTGCAGGATATCGTCCAGTCACGGGTCCTTCCCGCGCTTTCGGAAGTCGAGGGCGTTCTCCAGATTGAGGCTACGGGAGAGATCGAGCGTCGTGTCCAGATCACCGTAGACGCCCAAAGGCTGGCGGCGAACGGCGTCTCGCTGTTCCAGATATCGAATGCTCTAAGAGAGAACAACGTTAGCCTGCCTGCAGGCGCCATCTTCGAGGGCGGGCAGGCCGTCCTCGCCAAGACGACGCACACCTTTGGCTCCATCGACGATTTGAAGGGCCTCGTCGTGGGGATGTCGGAGACGGGCCCTGTTCTGCTCGGCGACGTGGCGGACGTGAGCCTCGGAGCGGCTGCTCCGAGGAGCATTTCACGCACGAACGGCAAGCCGAGCGTGGGCGTGTCCATCGTCAAGGAGGCCGAGGCAAACACCATCGACGTGACGTCCGCCGTGCGGGAGGCGCTGGACGGTCTGACGGGGCTTCCATCGGACGTGGAGATCGTCATCGTATCCGACCAGGGGCCGAGCATTCAGCACCAGATCGACACGCTGCTGCGGGAGGCGATGTTCGGGTTCCTGTTCGCCGTTACCGTCGTATTTGCGTTCATGCTGACACTCAAGCCGACGATCCCGCGCGGGCTGCTGAACACGCTTCGACCGACGGTAGTCATCGCCCTGTCGATCCCGCTGAGCGTCTTCACGGGCGTGCTGTTGATGGCGTGGCAGGACATGTCGCTGAACTTCATGACACTGGGCGGACTGGCCATCTCCGTCGGGCGGGTGGTCGACGACGCTATCGTCGTGCTGGAGAACGTCTATCGTCACATCCAGGCGGGCCGAGAGAGATGGAGAGCGGCATTACAGGCGACAGCAGAGGTCGGCCCGGCGATCTTCGCCTCTACCATGACGACCATTGTCGTGTTCGCGCCGCTGGCCTTCATCCAAGGACTAGTGGGGGAGTTCTTTACTCCCTTCGCGCTCACAGTGAGCTTCGCGCTCGTGGCGTCGCTCTTGGTAGCGCTTACGGCCGTACCGGTGCTGGGGGCCTATCTGCTGCGTCCCGGTGACCTGCCCGAAGGGGCGGGAGAGGAGGACGACACCTTCGTCCAAGAGACGTGGATGCAGCGCGTGTACACGCCGATCATCCGGTGGACTCTGCGACACAAGGCGATAACGCTGGTGAGCGCCTTCGTGCTGACGGTCGGGAGCATGGGTCTGACATTCTTCATTCCGGTCACGCTGTTCCCCAGCGGCGCAGACCGATTCGTGCAAATCGAGCTCTCTCTGCCGCCGGGCACGCCGCCCGACCGAACGCTTGCACAAGTGGTCGAAATCGAGGACAGGGTGAAGGATATCTCGCAGGTGTACAGGTCTACGATCGGAGCGTCGAGCCTGTCGTTCGGGGGAGTGCCGGGCGGACTCAACCAGGCCGGCATCCTGGTGAATCTGTCGGATGACGCTCCAGAAAACATTGCCGAGATCCTCAGAGAGGAGCTCGACACAGGCGGGCGGACGTTGAGGATTCGAGAGGTGCAGAGCGGCCCCCCGACCTCCGGCCTCGATGTTAGGATCACGGGGTCGAACTACGACGATATCGTGGCCGTCTCCCAAGAGCTGGCGGCATCGATCGGCGAAGTAGAAGGCGTCATCAACGTCGAGACCAACGTGGCTCAGGCGCGCGACGAGGCATCCATTCAGGTCGACCCGGCGAAGGCCGCAAGCATCGGTCTGAGCACGAGGCAGGTCGGCCTTCAGGTAAGCCAGTACCTCATCGGCGAGACGGTCACCCGGATTACCATCGACGACGCGGTCACGGACGTGGTCCTGTCCGGCGACCGCAGGGCTGCAATCGGGATTGGTGCGGTGGAGAGTCTCATCATCGCCGGGCCTCTCGGCTCGGCCCCTCTCGGCGATCTGGCCGAGGTGGTCGTGAAGGAAGGGCCGGTGACCATCAGCCGGACGGACGGCCTGCGCTCGGCCACCATCACGGGAGACATAGTCGCCGAGGACGCCCAGCAGGTCGGCAGGCTGATCGATGAGAAGATCGCGGCGATTGCGCTTCCGCCGGGCGTGTCCATCACCAGCGGAGGGTTGTTCGCGGACATAGCAGAGGGGTTCCAAGCTATCTTCATCTCGATGGCCGTCGGGATCGTACTGGTCTACCTGGTCATGGTGACGAGCCTCGGGTCTCTCAGGAACCCCATCGTCATCGTCACTACCCTACCCTTCGCGCTCATCGGGGCGCTGGCGGCGCTGGTGATAACGGACCGGTCGCTGGGTCTGCCCGCGATGATGGGCATCCTACTGCTGATCGGAATCGTGGTGACGAACGCCATTGTGCTGATCGCCTTCGTCGAGCAGCTTCGGGAGAAGGGAATGTCGGTCTATGACGCCCTCATCAACGGCGGCAGGGTGCGGCTTCGCCCGATTCTGATGACCGCCCTGACGACGAGCTTCGCACTGCTCCCCTTGGCGGCCGCGCCGTCCGACGAAGGCGGCATCATCAGCGCAGAGTTGGCGACCGTCGTGATCGGCGGGCTCATGAGCTCGACGGGGCTCACGCTCATCGTGGTGCCGGTGGTGTACAGCATATTCAACGAGAGCATTCCGAATACGTTCCGGCGTATCGTTGGCGCTCTCAGTCGAAAGCCGGTAGCCGCGACCTGATCCCAAAGGGATTCACCAAAGAGGGAGCGGAGTGGGCACCGCTGCTTTGTGAGGGCTGTACGAAGCCAGCTTGATAGCCTGTCATTCGTAACGCAGGTGTCATTTCATCGCGCAATCGTGCCTTCTATCTGTGAGCCCAGCGCCCGAAAGCTATAATTTTAGATTCCTCACTCTGCTTCGCTGCGTTCGGAATGACAGGTGCGAGGTCTTGCGAGAGCCCTTGGACTCATGGATCCCGGCAGTTTCACTCCCTCGCGTTAAAGATGGTTAATCGTGCCTTAACGCTCCGTTAACGTGACGGGCACCCCGTGCGATATATGGTTTTCCGGTGGAAGAAACTTCAGAAATCGGAACTTAAGTGATTTCAAGGAGGAAGTACGATAGTGTCATCGGTAGGTCGATTGATTGGGCGCGGGAGCTTGATGGGTCTTCTGCCGTTGATGATGTCCGCGCTGCTGATCGCGTGCTCCGGGGAGGAAAAATCCTCGGGCCTGAGCGGCACGGTTGAGATCGACGGTTCGAGCACGGTGTTCCCAATCAGTGAGGCCGTCGCCGAGGAGTTCAACAGGCTCCACCCGAGTGTCCGGGTAAACGTCGGCGTGTCGGGCACCGGAGGAGGCTTCAAGCGGTTCACGGTCGGCGAGACCGATATCTCCGACGCCTCTCGCGCGATAAGGGACTCGGAACACGATGCGGCGGTCGCCAACGGGATTGAGTACTACGAGCTTCGCGTGGGCACCGACGGCCTCTCGGTCATGGTCTCGACGCAGAACGACTTCCTCGACTGCCTGACGGTGGATGAGTTGAAGATGATTTGGGACTCCGGTTCCACGGTAAATAACTGGAACCAAGTACGCTCCAACTTCCCGGACCGTCCGTTGCGTCTGTATGGCCCCGACACCGACTCCGGCACGTTCGATTTCTTCACGGAGGAGATCAACGGGGAAGCCCAGGTGAGCCGCGCCGACTACACGGCGAGTGCTGACGACAACGTCCTGGTGCAGGGCATCAGCGGCGACCGCAACGCGCTCGGATACTTCGGGTATGCCTACTACGCTGAGAACGCCGACAAGCTGAAGCTGGTGGCCGTCGATAACGGCAACGGCTGCGTGACCCCAACGCCGGACACGATCCTGTCCGGTGAGTACAAGCCGCTTACCCGCCCGCTCTTCATCTACGTCAACAAGAAGAGCCTCGAGCGTCCAGAGGTGAGGGCATTCGTCGAGTTCTACATGGAGCACGGTGAGGAGCTTACCCGTGAGGTCGGCTACGTGCCGGTCTCTCCTGATGCGTACGTTTCCAACCTCAATATGGTCACGAACGGCGGCAACTAGTACCGGTTCCATGTGATTTTGGCAGCTTACTAAAACACCCTCACCATAGCCCTCTCCCACGACGGGAGAGGAGATACGCGCCACTCACATCGACTGTCATATTGAAGTGGGAAAGATACTAGCGGATGGCAAAGTGGACGTGCCCAAGCCTATTGATAGGGTACGTCGAACGGAGTATTGATGCCGGGGCGAAGGAGTCACTTTTCGCTCCGAAGTGCACGAGAAGTCAAAAGAGGAAACGTGAGTTCAGGATCAGCGGCGCAGAGTAGCCCGGAATCGCCGTCCGACGTCTTGAAGTCGGCCGACAGCGAGTACCGCGCGCTCTTCAAGCGCAACAAGAGGACGTGGGAAGGAACTCTCGTTCACCACCTGGTGTTCGTGTGCGCCATTCTCTCCATCCTGACCACGGTCGCCATCCTTCTTTCACTGGTCATCCAGTCGTGGGGGTTCTTCTCGCAAGTCCCCGTATGGGAGTTTCTTGGAGAAGCCAGGTGGTCGCCAATCCTCAAGCCGAGGTCATACGGCGTCCTGCCGCTGGTGGCGGGGACGATGCTGGTAACGTTCCTCGGAGCGGCTGTGGCGATCCCGGTCGGTCTCGCGGCGGCGACCTATCTTTCGGAATACGCCCACGACAAGGTCAGGCGGGTCATCAAGCCGATTCTCG
This sequence comes from Chloroflexota bacterium, assembly GCA_028875495.1. Classification (GTDB taxonomy): domain Bacteria; phylum Chloroflexota; class Dehalococcoidia; order Lucifugimonadales; family VXLM01; genus VXLM01. The sequence continues at coordinate 4,518 of JAPPDQ010000611.1, read as the reverse complement.
AAGTGCTGGCGGGAATCCCAACCGTCGTCTACGGCTACTTCGCGCTGACCTTCGTGACGCCGCAACTCCAGCGCATCTTCCCGGACATGCTGGTCTTCAACGCCCTCAGTGCGGGGCTGGTCATGGGCATCATGATTCTACCGATGGTCTCGTCGCTGAGCGAGGACGCCATGCTGGCGGTGCCGAACTCGCTAAGGCAGGCGGCATACGCCCTCGGTGCGACGCGGTTCGAGGTATCTACGAAGATCGTCATTCCCGCCGCCCTATCGGGCATCATGGCGGCGTTCATCATCGGTCTTTCGCGCGCAATCGGCGAGACGATGCTCGTCACCATCGCCGCGGGCGCGACGCCGAAGCTGACAGTCAACCCGCTCGAAAGCATCCAGACCATGACGGCCTACATCGTGCAGTTGAGCCTGGGCGAGACGCCACACGGGTCACTTGAGTTCAACACGATCTTCGCGGTCGGCCTGCTCCTGTTCCTCATGACGCTCGTGATGAACGTCATGGGATATGCCATTGTGCGGAGATGGGGGTTGAAGTACGAATGACTCAGAGGACCGAGCGGTTCCGCCCGAATCTGGAAGCCCGCAAGCTCAAGGGCGCGATAGCCTACGTCATTCTGGTCGGCGCGGTGGCGGTCGGCATCATCGGACTCGGCGTGCTGCTCTTGCAGGTGTTTTTTCAGGGCGTCGACTGGCTCCGGCCAGAGCTCATCTTCAACTTCCCTTCTCGCTTTCCTGAGCAGGCAGGCCTCAAGGCCGCCCTGTTCGGCACCCTCTGGCTCATGGGCCTCACCGCCCTGTTCTGCGTTCCCATAGGAATCGGGGCCGCCATCTATCTGGAAGAATATGCCCCGGAGAACCGCCTGACCCAGCTCATCGAGATCAACATCGCCAACCTGGCGGGCGTCCCGTCCATCGTCTACGGCTTGTTGGGGCTAGCGCTGTTCGTCCACGGCTACACGTTCGAGTACGGCGCTACCAAGATCGAGTTCAACCTTGGTCGCAGTGTTTTAGCCGGGGCGCTCACGATGTCGCTGCTGGTTCTCCCAATCGTCATCCTGGCGTCGCGGGAGGCGATCAAGGCGGTGCCGGACACCTACCGGCAGGCCTCGTTCGCGCTAGGAGCCACCAAGTGGGAGACCATTCGCGGCGTGGTGCTCCCCTCCGCCTTCCCCGGAATGCTGACGGGCATCATCCTTGCGATGTCGCGCGCGGTCGGCGAAACGGCGCCGGTGATCGCCATCAGCGCGCTGGTCTACCTGACCTTCATCCCGCAAGGGCCGCTCGACCGGTTCACCGTTCTTCCGATACAGATCTACAACTGGGTCTCTCGTCCACAGGCGGACTTTCAGGGCCTCGCAGCGGGTGGTATAGTGGTGCTCCTGATAGTGCTGCTTTCCATGAACGCCCTCGCCGTCTTCTTGCGGAACAAGTTCCAAAGTCGATCGATCGAGTGACAAATCCCTCCGAATTTGGCGAGGCATCATGCAGGAACAGACTACGAAACAGCCGGAAACCATCGTCCCGTCTCAATTGACCATCAAGCAGCCGGAAACCGCTGACGATACCCAGACTGACGTCGTTCTCGACGTGCAGTCGCTTGAGGTGTACTACGGCGCCTTCCGAGCGGTGAAGAACGTGGGCATGCCGGTCCAGTCGAACAAGGTCACGGCGTTCATCGGGCCGTCCGGCTGCGGCAAGAGCACCGTCCTGCGCTGCTTCAACCGCATGAACGACCTTATCCGCGGCGCGCGCGTCGGCGGCAGGATTCTGTTTCGCGACGAGGACCTGTACGGCGCCAATATCGACCCGACCGAGATGCGTTCCCGCATCGGCATGGTCTTTCAGAAACCCAATCCCTTCCCGAAGTCCATCTATGAGAACGTTGCCTTCGGTCTTCGAGTGAACGGGTTTACAGGCAACTATCACGACGCGGTAGAACGCTCTCTCCGCCGCGCCGCCCTCTGGGACGAGGTCAAGGACAGGCTGAAGGAGAACGCGCTTGAGCTTTCCGGCGGACAGCAGCAGCGACTCTGCATCGCCCGGGCCCTCGCGCCAGAGCCGGAGGTGCTCCTCATGGACGAGCCGGCGTCTGCCCTCGACCCGATCTCCACCCAGGCCATCGAGGACCTCATCAAGGAACTCGTCAACGACGTGTCCATCGTCATCGTGACCCACAACATGCAGCAGGCCGCCCGCGTTTCCGACGAAACGGCCTTCTTCATGGTCGACCCGGACGACCATGCCGGCTACATGGTCGAGTTCAACAAGACCTCAAACATCTTCACGAATCCGAACGATGAGAGGACAGAGGCGTACGTAACGGGCCGGTTCAGCTAAGGGAGTCTCACCCACAATGCCGCGAAACGAGTTCGGTCGCGATCTGCGGTTCCTCCAGGAAGAGTTACTAACCGTCGGCAGCATGGTCGAAAAGGCCATTGCCAACTCCGTCGACGCTCTCAAGAGGCGCGATCTCGACCTCTCTCGCCAGGTTGTCCAGGACGACGGGATAATCGACGCCCGGCGGAACGACATCGAGGAGCGCTGCGTCAACCTGATCGCGAGGCAGCAGCCCATGGCCACCGACCTGCGGACGATCATCGCCATATTGCAGATCGTGGGTGAGCTTGAGCGAATGGGCGACTACGCGAGCGGCATTGCCAAGATCAGCCTTGCCATGGGGAATGAGCCTCCCATCAAGCCCCTGATCGACATCCCCCGCATGGCCGACAAGTCCGCGCTGATGGTCCGAAGGAGCCTCGACGCCCTCGTCGGCAGGGACATCGTCGCCGCGGAGGGTGTAAGGGCCGATGACGACGAGGTGGACGCGCTCTACGACCAGATCTACCGCGAACTGCTCACCTTCATGCTCGAAGACCCGCGAACGATCACGCGGGCGACGTACCTGCTGTGGGTCGCGCACGACCTCGAGCGCATCGCCGACCGTGCGACGAACATCGCCAAGCGCGTCATCTATCTTGTCACGGGCGAGCACGTGAAGACGAAGAACTTAGCCTCGGCGGGCTCATAGGGAAAATGAGCGGTTCGCTGACCCGTCGCGCCGTCGCGGAGTGCATAGGCACCTTCGGTCTGGTCTTCATCGCGGCAGGAGCGGCGATGGTGGACGAGATATCCGGCGGAGGCCTCGGCATCATCGGGAATGCTCTCGCATCGGGCCTGGTCGTCGCCGCCATGGTCTACGCGACCGGCCACATTTCGGGAGCGCACATCAACCCGGCCGTGACTCTCGGATTCGCGCTCGTGCGCCGGATCACCCTTCTGGACGCAGGAGTCTATTGGGCCGCCCAGATGGTTGGGGCCGTTCTCGCTGCTGCTCTCTTGCGCCTGCTGCTGGGCAAGGTCGGCATCATGGGGGGCCACGCCATCACCATCGACCCGGCCCCAGCCGTCGGTGTCGAGATCGCCCTCACTTTCCTCCTCATGTTCGTCATCATGGCGGTCGCCACCGACAAACGTGCGGTCCGCCATGCAGCCGCCATCGCCATCGGCGCGACCGTCACGTTCGATATCCTCGTCGGAGGCCCCCTCACCGGCGGCTCGATGAACCCCGCGCGGACGACCGGCCCCGCTCTGCTTGCCGCGAACTGGGAGGACCTGTGGGTCTACTGGATCGGCCCGCCCATCGGTGCGGCATTAGCCGCATTCCTGTACACGTGGCTGAACGACGAGAAGGAAGACGTTAACAATGAGCCGTGAGGGCCGGGGCAAGAGATATTTGTTCGTCTGCGTCCACAACTCCGGGCGGAGCCAGATGGCCGAGGCCTTCACACGCCATCTGTCATTCCCCTGAGAATAGTCCCCGCCCAATCCCCCATAGAGGCGATTCGCGAATCGCCCCTACTACCCTCCGCTGAACACACTCAACCTTGTCGCCTCTCGAATCGCCTTCTCCACGTCCACGACGAGCGGGCCGCTGTCCCTTAGGGCGACTTGAGCCGACTGTTCCACCCCGACGCTCAGCGCCCTTTCCCCGTCGAGCGCGATGGTGCATGGCTGCAGGCCAATATCCACCGCTTCCCCGACAGCCATGGGATTCCACGCGGATACCGGCACGGTCGTCACGACTCCGGGTGCGATTGGCGCGTTGACCATCTCGCCGCCCGGGCCGATGGTCACGTGAACTGCCGAATGTTCGCTGCCTTCCGACGGCCTGAGTCTCGCACCGATGGCTGACAGGCCGATGGCGTCTGCGTCCGTCCGCGCGAGAAATAGCTCCGTGATCGTGTCGATGTCCCACAGCGCCCGCGCTCCGATGAACCGGTGCGTGCTGACAGCCACATCCACAAGGGCGACGTCGCGCACCGTTCCGTCGATGGACACTTCCATCACGGTTGAACGCCGTGTGACGGCATCCACGTCTACCGTTCCCTGTGCAACGACCCCCGCCGCTATCCCCGCCACGGTTCCCTCCATCATCTGGGGAAAAACGTTGTTGGTGCCCGTGGATATAGGAACGATCGGGATGTCGCCCGCGCCCTTGGCAACGGCGCGG
>JAPPDQ010000586.1 GCA_028875495.1 Chloroflexota bacterium | reverse complement strand
CGTTCATGTCTGTCATTGATGTTGACCTCATAGGGGTGTGGGATAGGCCGGGGCAGGGTAGGATAGAGCGGGATGTCGAATGTTATCCTGTATACCCATGAAACTCGATTGGAGACCCGCTAAGAAGGATGACGGCCGCCTCCCTGATTCGATACTGTTCATCGAAGCCTTTGGGAGCATAACTAGCGAGGGCGTGATTGATACAGCAGAGCAAGACCTCTACAGCGTCGCTCGCAGCCGGGCTGAGCTAATGGGATGGTTTCTCGACAACGACCGCCCATCCCTCTGGAACCAGCATGAAGCCGAGTTACTGAATGGTTCTTCCAGACTCGGCTTCGTGCAAGTCGGAGTAGAGCAGCCCGGACTACCTATTCCCAGAGTCCTGCCAGCAGCCCTTCAGTGCGTTGGTGACTCCATAGGTCGGTTCGGTGGTACCGTAACAGGGTTTCAAGTGACGGCAGATGACCTAGTCAACCTATCCGACAGAGACTGCTCGTGGTATCTCCATGGCGGTCTAACCTGGTTCGACTTGAAGGTTCAGGAGAGAATCGAAGCAGTCGTTCACTTAGATCAGAGCCTACTCGGAGAGTACGACGTTTCGACCTTGATTGCTTGCATCAAGCAGACCGACCTGGGGAAGTTCGAGATGAGCTTGCTAGACGAAGTTCCCGAGAGTGCTAAGATTCGATTGGACTCAGCTATCTCTCACCATTCACGGCTCCAGTCAACCATTCCACACCCGAAGCAGGGGATACTCGTAACGATGCCCGAATGGTCAGCCAGTATCGCCGGCTGGGTACTCGCAAGGGTTATCGACGGTGCTCACAAGCTAGGGTCAAAGCCTCCAAATTACATAGCTCGAATTTCGAGAACCCCCACGTGATAGCTCGGTTCGCTGTCCTTCTCGTAGCGGTGTTCTGTCTCTCATGCGGAGATTCTGAGCAGGCTACTCCGTCACCGACCGTGTACTACTACTTTCCGATACCTACTGCCGCTTTGCTGGCTGAGAACCCAACGGAGATTGTATTCGACACTGTTGAGCTTCAAGCGACGGACAACCGGATTGTTAGAGAATATGAGGAGGTCAACCGAGCCGGCTACAAGTATTCCAAGTGCCTACCTTGGGTCAATTCCGGTCTCAATCAGAACGAGAAGTTGAAAGCCTTACTCACCAGTCTTGGAGTACAAGGGTTAGACGGTCTAGAAATCTTCGGTTGGAGCAGTGGCGGCAACGCCTTGAACCATGAAGTGACACTCTCACTGGCAAATTGGATTTTCATCTACTCGGTACCGGACGGGTCAGGTGACTACCTATTGGGCGTAAGTGGAGTCACGGTTGATTACACTAACTGTAAGTTCACCCTGATGCCGAACAAGTAAGAGACTCAGCAGAGCCCGACGATGCACTCACGCCCCAAAGGCCGTTACCGTGTCTCCCGCGATGCGCTTGCCGAGATCGAACAGGCATACGAGGAATACAAGCAGGTGGTGAAAACATCCGGCATGGCGCTCACTTCACGCAAAACGTACATCATCCACGCGGACCGATTCTTCAGGTGGTTGAAGCGGGAGTTTCAGCCGGGTGTCCATGCCGGTAACAGGCGGCCTAAACGCGGTTGATGCCGCTGCACACGTTCGGCTCGTCCTGACGGGAAGGCGGGCGGCACGTCGTCCACGACGGTCGAGATCAACGTGACCGACGTAGCGGAGTGAATACTCTCCAACTCTACCGGAACCAGTCGTAGTTCAGCCCCAGTGAGCGGTCCTCCAGCGGCAGATCGACCCGCACTCCGCCCATGTCGGACGAGAGCTTGAGCGCGACCTCGACCTCCAGCGCCACGGCGACACGCCGACCGGAGTTCTTCGGCTCGTCCATCTCCCCGGCGATGCAGCGCATCACGTCGTTCAGAGAGTAGACCGCCCCGTACGGCGGAATGAACTGCGGGACGCCGAAAGGCACCTCCGTGCGCTGCTTGGGACTCTCTGTCCCCGGCGCCTCGATGTCCTTGGACAGGCGCCAACCCGACGATCCGGCGAGTCCGAAAGAGAAGCTGAGATCGCCTTCCGTCCCCATGATCCGCACGTTCGGTAAGCCTTTACGGAAATGCACGACCGTGCCGTCCTGCGCCACCAACATGCCATGGCCTTGAAATTCGTCGCTGCCCGACTCGGAACGGGGCGTGTCATTCGTGCCTATGACCCACGCGGGCGGGGAATCGAGAAAGTACGACCAGTTCTGATGCTGAGAATTAGGGCCGCCCGCCTCAATCGAGATCACGTCGCCGATCTCGCCGGAAATGACGAGATTCTTCGCCCGTTCGAATGACGGGTGCGTCGTGGAAATCGCGCCGCACGAGAGCGGCACCCCGGCTTCGGCGCATGCCTTCACCATCCGGTCGGCCTCTTCGAGCGTGTGACACATGGGCTTGTCTGTGATGACGCCCTTCGCCCCGTGCTCGACGGCCATCACCACGAGGTCGGCTCGTCCCTTGGTGTTCGTTGCAACCGCAACGATGTCGAGGTTCTCCTTCTCGAACATCTCGCGCGCGTCCGTGTAGACCGACTCGGTGCCGTACCGCTCCGAGAACGCCCTCAGACGCTTCACGTCCCTGTCCGCCGCCGCCACGAGGTCGACCTCGGGCCTGTCTACAATCGCCTCGGAGTACGACGTGGCGTTCCCCTCCATACCGGGACTCTCGAAGTGGTGAAACGTGCGATGAATGTTAAGTTCGGGGGTCGGGCGGTCGATGTCGTCCACGTGGAACCGATCGCCGATACGGTTCGCCAGGTCGTACAGCATGCCCATCCAGCCCAGTCCGACTACTCCGCCTCGGTATTGCGCCATTGCTCAATGCCTCCTGTGCGTTGAGGGTGTTCCTATGGTTCTGATAGCTAACGATACGTCACCGATACCCGCACGTCGGCGAGTATGAGAGGCTCGTCCCGCCCGGAGTCGGTCTCCGTCAGCCAGACCGCAATCTCGTTCACGCCGGACTGCAAGGGCGGCGTGTCGACCGTCCACTCGATGACCGTTCCGGGCTCAAGGTCGTCCGTAGTCTCCATCGGGGAATCGTGCCCCCGGTTGGGAGCATAGACGGTGCGCCTCCAGGTGTCCGTCGATCTCCTCGCGGCGTTCGCGTCGAGTGCCGATCCGTTAACTTTCACGTTTATGGTGTCGCCCGCTCCGGCGTTCTCCAGCCGGAACCCTATCGTGCACTCGCCGAGCGCTCCTTGAGCCTTCGCGCCCTCTAGATCGTCGGCGATGGACATGGTCAGCAGCGTGCTCGGTCCGATCACGGTCGGTTCCAGCGCCGTCGGAAGCTGGGTCAACGGGATGGCGTTCTGGAACGAGAACCCAAGCTGGTTCGTGGGACGCACCCGGCCGCGCTTGTCGAACTCGTACCGCTTGTCGAGTCGGGACAGCGCGTCGCCGTCGACCAGCCTGCCTAGGGTATCCCGCTTCCACTCATGCGGCAGCCTGAAGTAGTTGAACAGATACAGGCCGGAGACCCCCTGCTCTCGATACAGCGCGGCAGCAGCCCGCATCGACAGTTCGTTCAGGTTCGGCCTAAGTGCTTCGAGGCACCCGTATATCTCGACGGACGTACCCTCCGCGGCCTCGACGAACTCGTCGATGGGCGTCTCGAACGGGATGAACCCGCCTCCCGCGATCACGATGTCCACCAGCTCTTCCTTGATCCACGTCTCCACGTCCAGGCCGACCCGCGCGCAGTCCCGCAGGGTAGGCGGCACCCTTACGATCAGGTCGAGGGCCTTGCCCTTCGCCTCGCCGATCTCATCCATCTGCTGGCGGATGTACGCAATGAAGTCCGTCATCAGGTACCTGTTCGGGTACCCCTCCTCGATGCGGAAGTAGGCCGGGTGGCGCATGTAGTCGAGCTCGATGCCGTCCACGTCCCATCGCGAGACCAGCTCGACCGCGATGCTCGCCATGTAGCTCCTTACAGCGGGAACGGCGTAGTCGAGCCCCGTCCGAATGCCCCACTCCAGGGTCGGGCCCGGAATGTCCTCGCCCTTCCCGATGAGGTACTCGGGGTTGTCGCGTCGAAAATGCGAGTATTGCGGCGCGGACTCCGGCATGTCGTAGTGCTCGTTCATCCGCACCGAGGGGAAGAACTCCACTCCCGCCCGCCTGCACAGCCCGGCGATGACCTCCATCGGGCCGCCGTGATGCTCCATGAGATAGTTGAGGTTGTCCACGCTCCGCTGCTGCGACTCGTCGAGGTTGTCGTACCCCTCGCCGAACCGCTCGCCGATGTCGGTCTCGTACGAGTACGTGTCGTGCCCGCCCACCGACCACAGGAACCCGTCAATGGGGGTATCCACATACGTCCCGACCATGTGCTCCCACATGAACTCGGGAGTGAGCGGATGGGGCGTGTTTATGATCCACCCGTCGTCGTTGCACAGTATCCGTCGCGTCTTTCCGCTTCGTGGCATTGAGAGACCTCCGGGCCGGGCGTGTCCTTCGTCGGGCGCTTAGGGTATCTACTATCGGGCGACAGGTAAAGGGGTTCGGACTGCCCACACCGCTTGCCATCGAACGAGGGCGACTCCATAATTGTGTGGCAAATTCTTGCCGCCTTGGCAGCGTTCTTGCCTCTCGGCGGTAGACAGTTGCATACACGGAGCGCACGGAACTATGCGAACACGCCAGCTTGGGAAGGACGGGCCGGAGGTACCGGTTATCTGCTTCGGCACGTGGCCCCTCGGCGGCGCGTTCGGCGCTATCGAGTATGACCAGGCCATCACCACCCTCAGGGCGGCGATTGACGCCGGGCTGACCTTCCTCGACACGGCGGAGAGCTATTTCGACAGCCAGGCCAAGATCGGCGAGGCCATCGAGGGACGGCGCGACGAGGTCTTCCTGGCGACGAAGGTCTCCGGCTCCGACCACTCCGCCGAGCATATAGAATCGGCCCTTTCCGAGAGCCTCAGACTCCTCCGCACCGACTACATCGACCTGTACCAGTTACACAGTCCGCAGCCGCAGTGGCCCATCGAGGACACCGTTGGCGAACTCATGAAGCACCGCGACGCCGGGAAGATACGTTACATCGGCGTCTCCAACTTCTCCGCCGACCAGACACGTGAGGCTGCGCGGCATGGCCTCATTCATAGCTCACAGCCGCGATACAGCATTCTCTTCCGAGACTCCGAGGAAGAGGTTCTGCCGGCCTGCCGCGAGCTTGGAATAGGGGCAATCGTCTACTCCGTCATGGCGAAGGGGCTACTGGCCAGCAAGTACAAGCCCGGACACCAGTTCCCGCCCGACGACGAGCGCCACAACTGGCCCCACTTCAAGGGCGAGCTGTTCGAGCGCATCTACGCCGTGACCGAGAAGCTGAAGGCGTGGGCTCAGGACCACGGTCGAGACATCGTCCAGCTTGCCATAGCCTGGCCCCTGGCAAACCCTGCCGTAACGTCGAGCATCGTCGGTGGCCGGACGGTCGAGCAGGTGCTCCACGACGCTCAGGCGGGAGACTGGGTGCTGACCGACGACGACCTGCGCGAGATAGACGAGATTCAGGGTGACCTCCGCTTGGATGAGATAACCATTCCCCGATGGAGCGACCGTGCGAAGCCAAGTTGAGGCCCTGCTGAAGGGCGCGTTCGACTTTCGGATTCACACCGGACCTGAGCCGGACGGCGAGCGACGCACCGACTACCTGGAGGCGGGACGCGACGCCTACGAAGCCGAGATGGCCGGGTTCGTGCTGATGAAGCACCGCCACCCGACGGCCCTTGCAGCCTATGCCCTCAACCGCATGTACCCCGGCTTCCAAGCCGTCGGTTCCATAGTCCTGAATACCTCCGTCGGCGGCCTGAACCCCGACGCGGTCGAGGCTGCCGCCAAGCTCGGCGCGAAGGTCGTGTGGATGCCGACTCAGGACGCCGGAACAATTGGGCTCCTCGATGCCCCGGACGACATTGAGGCCGTATTGGAGGTCGCCAAGACGCACGGCATGGCCGTTGCCTCGACCCACGCTTCGTTCGCGGACACCGAGATGCTTGTTGGCCTCGCGAATTCTATGGGTCTGGTGCGGCTTCTGGTAACCAATCCCGTAGCCAGATTCGGGGCGGACGAGGGAAACCGGCTTCTTTCCCAATATCTGTACGTTGAGTTACCGTTCCTGTCCTACTATGACGGTCAAGACGCTGGGGTACGCCTACGCGCGGATATCGAGAGAATCGGGGCCGGCCGCTGCATAGTGTCGACAGACTTCGGTCAGTGGACGAATCCTCCCCCGGCAGAGGGGATGCGGATGGCCATCGCCGCCATGCTCGACGCGGGAATGCGTGAGGCTGACATCACGAAGGTCGTGCGGACGAATCCCCTTAACTGCGTAGGACTTCCCGTCGACTGATGGCTTAATGCCTGAAGTGGCGGATGCCGGTGAAGACCATCGTCATGCCTTCCCGGTTCGCGGCCTCTATGACCTCGTCGTCACGCATCGAACCGCCTGGCTGTGCTATCGAGGTAATCCCCGCCTGAGCAGCAGCCTCGATGTTGTCGGCGAACGGCATGAAGGCGTCGGACGCCAACGCGCTGCCCGTGACCTTGTCGCCCGCTGTCTCGATGGCGAGCCTGATGCTGGTCACGCGGTTCGGCTGTCCGGTTCCCATGCCGACGAGGGTGTTGTCCTTGCCGAGCACGATGGCATTCGACTTGATGTGCTTGCAGACTCTCCACGCGAAGGCTAGGTCGGCAAGCTCTCGCTCCGTCGGCTGACGCTCGGTGACGACCTGCCATGAAGCAGGGTCTTCATCAATCACGTCGGCAGTCTGAAGCAATGCCCCTCCCGAAACCAGCCTTAGATCGAATCCGTTCAGGTCACCGCCCGTCGCGGTCACCTTCAGGATGCGGGTCTCCTTCCGTCGCTTGAGGATGTCGAGCGCCTCAGGCTCGTAGTCCGGCGCGACGATGACGTGGTACAGCACGCCGCGCATGGTGGCGGCGGTCTCGGCGGTCAGCGTTCGGTTATAGGCGACGATGCCCCCGTATGCCGACACGGGATCGCCCTCCAACGCCCGACGGTACGCCGTCGGCTGATCGTCGTGCACTGATAGTCCACAGGGATTCAGGTGCTTGACGATACACGCAGCCGCCCCGGGAAAGTCCGTCACGGCCGACCACGCCGCCTCGGCGTCCAGATAGTTGGTGAAGGACATCTCGATGCCGTGCAGCCGCTCGGCGTTCACGATCCCTCCCGACCCCAGCGGGTCGCGGTACACCGACCCCTTCTGATGGGGATTCTCACCATAGCGCATGTCGGCGATCTTCTCGAAGCCGACCGCGAATTCCGAGCCTGACACGATATCGCCGTCGCTCAGGTACCGTGAGACCGCCGCATCGTACTGCGCCACGTGCCGGAACGCCTTGAGGGCAAGTCCCTTTCGCTCTTCCAGCGTCAGCGCGTTTTCCTGCCCTCGGATGCGCTCACCGACCCAGCCGTAGTCATTGGGATCGACAATGACGATAACGGACGGAAAATTCTTCGCGGCGGCGCGGATCATCGTAGGCCCGCCGATGTCTATGTTCTCCAGTGCGTCTTCGAGCGTCACGCCCGGTTTGCGTATGGTCTCGATGAAGGGATAGAGGTTCCCGACTACCACGTCGATGCCGTCGATGCCGCGCTCGCTTAGCTCTGCTACGTGGGAGTCCAAATCGCGTCTTGCGAGAATACCGGCGTGGATGACTGGATGCAGGGTCTTGACCCTGCCGTCCAGCACCTCCGGGAACCCGGTGACGTCCGAAAGCAGCGTAACCGGCACCCCCGCGGCGGTCAGCTCTCCGCGCGTCCCGCCCGTACTGATGATCTCGAACCCGGCCTCGACCAGCTTTCCGGCGAACTCTACGGCTCCCGTCCTATCGTAGACGCTTATGAGCGCTTTCATTCGGTTGTTCTTCTCCTGTCATCTAGTGTCCTGTGCCAGAGATTCATCGAACAAATCAGCGCGCGATTTATCCCCTCTCCCTTGACGGGAGAGGGCTAGGGTGAGGGTGACTCGCCGGAACAAACCCAACTGCTTTATACAACGAGCTTCAGAAACAGGACGCTAGGGACTGCCATCTCAGAGATTCACCCTCCTGTCGCCCGTCGCTCGGACGACCTCTCCCACGACGCGAGCATCCGGCGTCAGAGAGCACACCTCCTCGGCGTTCTCCGCATCGCAGGCGATCACCATCCCCAGCCCCATATTGAACACGTGGTACATCTCGTCCGAGTCGATATTGCTGAGCTCCTGCAGCAGGGTGAAAATCGGAGGAACCGTCCACGTTGAAGAGTCGAAATGCGCACCCAGCCCCTCAGGGAGCACTCGCGGCACGTTGTCCCGCAGTCCCCCTCCTGTAACATGCGCCATGCCCTTGGCGAGACCGAGAACTGGCTGCACCACCGGGTAATATGCCGTATGCGGCTGCAAGAGCGCTTCCCCGATACTGCCGCCTAGCTCCTCGTGATACTCAAACAGCGGCGACGGGTCGTCGTCGAGCCCTAAGGCGTGACGCACCAGCGAAAAGCCGTTGGTGTGCAGACCGTTCGACGGAATGCCGATAAGCAAGTTGCCCTCACGTATGGTCGAGCCGTCCAGTATCTCGTCCTTTTCAACGACACCGACCGCGAATCCTGACAGGTCGAACTCTCCCTGCGCGAACAGTCCGGGAAGCTCCGATGTCTCCCCGCCGATGAGGGCGCACCCGTTCTCGATGCACGCCGCCGCAATGCCCCGGACGATCTCCTCCGAGAGATCGGCGTCCATCTTGCCCGTCGCAATGTAGTCGAGGAAGAACAGTGGCTTCGCGCCACACACGATGACGTCGTTGACACACGCATTGACGACATCCCGCCCCAAGTTCTCGAACCGGCTCATGGCAAGGGCTATCTTGAGCTTGGTGCCGACGTTGTCGGTGCCTGAGACGAGCACCGGCTGACGGTAACCCGACAGCTCGAACAGCCCACCGAACCCTCCGACTCCGCCCAGCACCTCTGGCCCGTGCGTCGTGACGGCGAGCGCCTTGATACGCTGCTTGGCGGCCTCTGCCGCGTCGAAGTCGACTCCGGCGTCCCTGTAGGTCTGTCCGGACTGCGGCTGTGACATCAATCCTCGAAGGCCAGCTTGTCCATTTCGAGCTGGACGGGGATGGGCTGGTTGCCCGTGAAGCAGGCCATGCAGTTGCGGTCCTCGACCGTCCCGATGGCCCTGAGCAGGCCGTCGGTGCTCAGGTACCCGAGGGAGTCCGCCCCCACGACTTCGGGAATCTCGCTGATATCCCTGTTGGACGCGAGAAGCTCCTCACGTGTCGGGAAGTCCACGCCCAGGTAGCAGGGATGCTTGATCGGGGGCGACGCTATTCTGAGGTGTACTTCCCTGGCGCCGGCACGTCGGAGCATGGCCACAAGCTGGGCCTGCGTAGTCCCTCGAACGATGGAGTCATCGACCACCACGAGGCGTTTGCCCTTGATGTTCGCAATCAGAGGGTTGTACTTCATGCGCGCGCCCATGTCTCTCAGGCGCTGGTCGGGCATGATGAACGTGCGCACGACGTAGCGGTTCTT
>JAPPDQ010000457.1:2674-9593 GCA_028875495.1 Chloroflexota bacterium | reverse complement strand
TCTCATACCTCCGCCACCCGAAACCAACACTGAAGCTTCGACCTCCACCTCCACCCCCTGACGCTTAGGCGAGGAGTATAGGTGCGGACATGAAGACGGGAACACTGCCGACATTCGCGGCGAGCGCATTCATCGCCTTGGCGCTCGCGTGCGGCACCGAGGTCGAGCCGACTCCAACGCCGTGGCCGACGCCCGACAACTCCACTGTGTCCCGCATCGCTTTCGCGTCGAACCGCGACGGCAATTGGGAAATCTATGTGATGAACTCCGACGGCTCGAACCCGCACAACATCACGAACAACCCGGCGACGGACAGCCATCCGAGCTGGTCGCCGGACGGAAGCAAGATCGCGTTTCAGTCTGAGCGGGACGGCAACTGGGAAATCTACGTGATGAACTCCGACGGTTCGGAGCAGGTGCGATTGACGGACGACCGTGGAGTCGACCAATCTCCAACATGGTCGCCGGACGGCACGCAGATCGCCTTCGTCTCCGACAGGGGCGGCAGGCACAGTGTGTGGACGATGAACTCCGATGACGGTTCGGTGCCGGTGGACGTGACCGGCAGCTACGTCAACTCGCGCTGGCCGGCGTGGGGTCCGCGGAGTCGGACGCTCGCATACGAGACCGTTCAGGACGTCCGAATTGTACGGACCGACGACGTGCAACTCAACGAGAAGATAGTGGACAAGAACAACTTCTTCGACGGCTTCTTCGTGGGATGGCTGGACTGGTCGCCCGACGGCAAGAAGCTCGCGATGATATCCAACCACCAGGAGCGCACGCAGTTCACCCGACTGATCTATACGTCACAGCTCGACGGGTTCCGCTTCCGTCGCCTGTACGACAATCCTAGCGGCCTGCCCTATGAGCGGCCAACGTGGGGGCCGGACAGCAACATGATCGTCTACTCGGTGAAGGACGCGGAGGACGGCGACTGGGACATCCACGTCGTCGACTTTACGACCAAGGAGACCTGGCGGCTGACCAACGACGTAGGCGCTCCCTCCGACGACACACTGCCCGACTGGGAGCCCAGAGGATTCGTGCCGGAGTTCCGGGCGTTTCAGTAGCGCTCCACCGCGCTAACGGATACCTCTCGCTCTCAGTGCGCTTGCTCGTAGTGCTCTCTCAGCAGGTCTCTGCCGAAGTCGCCGTGGATGTCACGCCAGACTGAGTGGATGTGGTTCGCCATGTTCTGAGTGTTGTCGTACTCGATGAGGAAGGTGGGGCCGTGCACCCGGTAGTAGTGCCCCTGTCCGGGATGATGGCCGCCTGCCCATCCGAAATGGACGTCCGACAGGCCGGCTGAGCGTATCTTCCGCATCTGCTCTCTTGCCACGTTCGCCTGCTTGCGTCCGACGTAGGCCTCGATGAGACGGACGAGTCCCTCGCGCTGGTCTGCGGTCATCATGCTGGCCGGGAGTCCGACGCGTTCGCCCATCTCGACTTTGCGGCTAGCCCTGGTGATGAGGTCGGGGGGCGCCGTAGGGTAGATCGTGCACAGCTGTGTCTGCTCGGAGTCCAGCGAGCGGAGGAGGCTTCTTGCGGCGTCCTCCTCCTCCTTCAGGATGCGCAGGCCCTTGTGGGCGCCGTGCGGCACCTCCGCGGGATTGGCGCCGAAGAAGGACGGCGTGACGGATATCCTCTCGCCGCCGATGACTGTCATGTTCAGGGAGAGGTGATGACCGTCGACCTGCCATCCCCACGGATCGACGCTCCCTGGCGTTCCGAAGATGCTGAAGTAGTACAAGCCTTCCAGACGGTCGAACCGCAGTGACCCGTCACTCGCCTCCAGCTCACCGAGGATCGTCTCGTGGCGAATGATCGAGTGGGCCTTTCTCACGCCCTCGACGCTGAGGCTGACGGCCATGAGGGACTCGGCAGCGTTGAGTTGAGCTGGCAGCATCTCCCCTCGTGAAAGTCCGGCACGTGGACGCGGGACGTAGTGCCAGTTTTCCCGCTCGTCGTGGTCGAAGGGGAAGGTCGCCTGCACCCTCTGGTCGGGGTCTTCGAGGTTGCGCAGGAACGCCTCCGCAGCCTCGGTGATCCGGTGTATGGTGGCGCGAACGTCGGGCATGGTGACGGCAGGCCGATATGGGAGAATGTTTGGTGGGGCACATGATAGCACCGGCCTGAGCGTGCGTATAGCAAGACGGAGTTACTGGAGGGGGAGTGAGCGCGGTACCCTCACCCAAACCCTCTCCCATGACTGCACACGGCATAGAGCACCCTAGCCCGGCCCGGTATCCAGAGTACGATGCAGGCTCTCTCAGGACGGGGGAGGAGGTTAGGTATCGCGTTGACGGTCTCAAGGCCGTTGGATACAATCGGCGCATTCCATAAGAAACACTGATTTGGAGGTACGGAAATGGGGATCAGAGTGGCAGGGTCGACGTTTGCATTCGGCAAGATGGACTTGGAGGAGTCGTGCAAGATCATGCAGGAAATGGGCTTCGACGTTGTCGACGTCGGCGCCTGCGGGATGAGCACCTTTACCGACTATGTTCCGCAGTGGTTCATCACGGACCTCGACGACACGCAAGGCGAGGCCGACCACATCCGTCGCACGACGGAGAAGTACGGGCTGGAAGTCGCCGAGCTCTTCTGCTGCGACTTCGGCGTGAACATCAACGACCCCGACCCCAAGAAGCGGGAGTGGAGCCAGCAGACGTACGAAAAGGTCGCCAAGATCGCCGCGGCGTCCGGATGCAACAGCATCATGATGCTCCCCGGCATGATCGACGAAGAAAACGGCCAGACCTTCGATCAGGCATTCGACACGTCCGTCGCCGAGTACAAGCGCATGGTCGACGTGGCGGAAAGCCTCGGCATCCATTGCAACATCGAGCCGTGCATCTTCTCAGTCGCATGGCAGCCTGAGAACGCCATCAAGCTCTGTGAGGCAGTGCCCGGGCTGGCGCTCACGGTTGACTACGCGCACCAGACGCAGCTCAGCCTGAAGGCCGACGACATCGAGCCGCTCCACGACTACGCGCGTCACTACCAGGCCAAGCAGTCGGCGCCGGACTCGTTCCAGGCCAAGCCCGACGAAGGATGGGTCGACTTCGGGCGCATGATCCAGAAGATGCACGACGATGGCTTCGACGGCTTTATCTCCGTCGAGTTCGTCTCCGCTCCTGAGGTCATAGAAGCCGGTTGGGACATCCGGAAGGAGTCCGCGCGGCTGAAGGAGATACTGGACGAGGCGGTGGCGTCTGTGCAAGGATAGACACAAGAGTTCTATGGGCTGACGCCCGGTCAATAGGTCGTCGCATTCACCTAGAGCGAGGCCCATCAGTTCCACATAGGGAGGAGGAATGCAAACGCAGCGGTTAGAAGGAGCGCTGCTGGAAAACCCTGAGCAGGCCTCCTTGTTCCAGCAACCTATACGCGAGCCCGTCCTTACTTGCGAGGACAACCTGTCCTTCATGGAGCGGCTCCCCGACGGTCAGATGAAGTTGGTCGTCACCTCGCCTCCCTACAACTTGGGCAAGGCCTACGAGGCCAAGACTTCACTCGACGCTTACCTTGAGTCGCAGGAGCGTGTGATAAGCGAATGCGTTCGAGTCCTCCACCCGCAAGGATCGTTGTGCTGGCAGGTTGGGAACTACGTGGACAATGGTGAGATCGTCCCGCTAGACGCGGTGCTCTATCCGATATTTCGGGCTCAGGGACTCAAGCTCCGCAACCGGATCGTCTGGCAATTCGGGCACGGCTTACACTCCACAAGGCGGCTTTCCGGCCGGTACGAGACAATAAACTGGTGGACCAAGGGCGACGACTACACGTGGAACCTTGACCCTATCCGCGTCCCATCCAAGTACCCTGGCAAGCGCCACTTCAAGGGACCAAATATCGGCAAGCTCTCCGGGAATCCAAAGGGCAAGAACCCGAGCGATGTGTGGTCGTTCCCGAACGTCAAGAGCAACCACCCGGAAAAGACCATTCATCCCTGCCAGTTCCCCGTCGAGCTGGTGGAACGTCTCGTCCTCTCCATGACTGAGCCGAACGACGCCGTGTTCGATCCCTACATGGGAGTCGGATCAGCCGTCATCGCCGCGCTGATGCATGATCGCGTGGCCTACGGTTGCGATATTGTGCCGGAGTACGTGGACATCGCCCATGAACGGGTGAGGCAGCTCAGGACGGGGGAACTGCGGACACGCCCAATGGGGAAGCCCATCTACGACCCCTCCCTACCCAACGGCGGACACTGATGCAAATCAAGGCCCGCTACTCCCACCTCAACGGTGAAGAGTATCTACTTGTTCATCGTAAGCGGCTTTGGGACGAAGTACAGAGCGTGATCGAGGAAGTCGACGCCTTTGCCTGCCGAACCAAGGTATCGAGAGAGAAGACCATGCGTGGGAAGACTCTTTACTCTCCCACTGACATGAATCAAGCGTTCAAGGAGGGTCTTCAAGATAGGGGATGGACTGAGCGCAGGCGCACGTTCTGGGTAACGGCTGACGAGAGACTAATGCGCGGCATTTACAATTTGCCCGAGGACGAGCAGAAACAGGCAATCGAGAAGGCTGGCCATACGCCGATAATGTCCTATAACCAAACCGATTTCGTGAAGGACAGGGTGGCAGTAGAAGTCCAGTTTGGGAAGTACGCCTTCGTCGCTCACGACCTATTCGTGAAGCATCTCAGCTTTTACGTTTCGGACATCATCGACGTGGGAATAGAGATCCTGCCCATGAAGGAACTGGAGCGGGAGATGTCGTCAGGCGTTCCCTACTACGAACGCGACCTGCTCAATGTCCTTCGGCAAGGACGGGGTGTTCCGGCAGTGCCGTTGGTGCTGATCGGAGTCGCTCCGTGACCTTCAGTCTAGTCGGATATATAATGCCCGCAAGATTCATACTTATCTTCGACCACCCAAAGGAGAAACCATGAACGTAGAGATTCGAGATGAGCGCTTTCGGGATGTTGTTGGGGATGACGCGCCGGTGGAGGAGCTTGCGACGGGGTTTGATTTCACGGAAGGGGCGATGTGGAACCACGTCGAGGGTCATCTCATATTCAGCGACATGCCGGGCAACATCATGCGGAAGTGGACGAATGAGGGGGGGATCGAGGTGTTCCGTGAGCCGAGCAACATGGCGAACGGGAACTATTATGACCTGCAGGGTCGGCTTGTCACCTGCGAGCACTCGACGAGCCGCGTGACGCGGACGGAGCACGACGGGTCGATCACCGTGCTTGCCACACACTACGACGATAAGGAGCTGAACAGTCCCAACGACATCATCGTCAAGAGCGACGGGTCGATCTACTTTACCGATCCGAGCTTCGGGCGGATGGAATACTATGGCGTGGAGCGCGAGCAGGAACTCGACTGGCGCGGGGTGTATCGACTCTCACCCGGCAGCGGTGAGCTCACCCTGCTTGTGGACGACTTCGACCAGCCAAACGGCCTGACGTTCTCGCTCGATGAGAGCCAGCTGTTCATCAACGACACGATGCGGGCGCACATCCGCGTATTCGACGTGGATGGCGACGGGACGATCTCGAACGGGCGCGTGTGGGCGGACGTCACCGGCGAGCGCGACGGTCTCGCGGATGGGATGAAGATCGACACGGGCGGTTATCTCTACACGACCGGCCCGGGCGGGGTGCAGGTGTTCGCGTCGGACGCCACCTGTCTCGGCACGATCTACGTGCCGCAGGGAGTGACCAACTTCACGTGGGGCGACGACGACCTCTGCAGCCTGTACATCAACGCCGGGAATTCGCTGTACAGGACGCGCGTGAAGGTTCCGGGCCGCAAGCTGTTTTGAGGGCGTGAGACGGAAGCCAAGCGGTTCCGCTCATCCTGAAAGGAGATTCGAGCATGTCACGAATCACCATCATCGGCGACAAGGAAGTCACGAACCCGGTGGCAAAGGCGGCTATCAGCATCGTGGTAGTCCCTCTGACCCTGATGTTCGTAGTGGCCGTAGTGATCGGGACCTTTTTTGTCGTGGGTGTCGTGCTCGCGCTCACGCTCGGCTTGGTAGGGGCGCTGCTGATCGGTCTGGCGATTCTTATTCCGATCATCGTTATCGTGGCCATGATCGCCAAGCTTGTCTCGTGGCCGTTCGAGCGTTTCGACGGGCGGGATGAGGACTGACTTAGAACGGGCACTCCGATGGCTCTCGGCGATCCTAACGTCCAGCGGATAATTGGCGTCCTTATCCTCCTCGCGGGGGTGGCCCTCATCGTCGCCACACGAGAAAGTCCTCCAATTGGAGTCGCCATCGGTGTCGTCCTGATGGTCGTTGGATTCTGGCTGTCCTACGTCAAGAACGAGATCGCGAAGATACGCCGGGACAGAATCGAGAGGCAGTGATGCTAACCCCACAGCAGGTCAACCACTTCCACACCTTCGGCTACCTGAAGATGCCGGGACTGTTCCGTGACGAGTTCCCGCGGATCGAGGCATCGTTCCATGAGGTGTGGGACATGCAGGGGGGAGGACACGCAGGGGAGGCGCACGATGGGATGCGCCGGTCGGCGTTGGTGCCCTTCATCGACCAGCACGAGTACCTCAGCGCCCTCATCGACGACCCTCGCATCGACGGCATCGCGTCGGCCATCCTCGGTGACGACTACAACTACATGTTCAGCGACGGGAATTTTTTCGTAGGGCCGACGAAATGGCACTCGGACCGGTACTACAACAAGCCCTATAACTCCCTGAAGGTCGCGTTCTACCTCGACCGTGTCACTAGGGACACCGGCTGCCTCCGCGTGCTGCCCGGAACGCACAACGTTGGTGACAAGTTTGGCGACTCCGTGCAGGAGGCCATGCCACACTCGGAGCGCCAGTACTACGAGAAGACTTGGGCGATGGAGGGTCCGGATATTCCCGCCGTCCCGCTGGAGAGCGAGCCGGGCGACGTGCTCGTGTTCAATCACAAGATCAAGC
>JAPPDQ010000457.1:0-2664 GCA_028875495.1 Chloroflexota bacterium | reverse complement strand
CTGCGCCTACGGCGGGAGCTCGGAACGGCGGATGTTCACCATCGGATTTCAGCAGCGACACCGAGACGAGGACGAGCACGTTTTGCGCGACGAGCTGGCCGACCTCGTGCGGTTCTGGCATCCCCGCGCGTACGGCGAAGTCATGATCGAGACGGCGGGCCCCGCAAGGATGCGGCACCTCGAACAGCGTCTCGCCCTCGACAGTCACATGGCCGCCCTCGTCGAGGAGGCCAAGGCGGAGATGGCGGAGCCGAGCCGGGGGTAAGCACATCCCTTTCTCCTCTCTGTCCTTTCTCCGCGTCCTCTGCGCCCTCTGCGGTGAAGTCCCCACTTGCCAAACGGGGCGTTTGGCATTACGGTACTGCCACAACCGATCAAAAGGAGTCCACGAATGATCTCGCTCAATGTGTACCTGACGGCCAAGGAGGGCCAGGAGGCCGCACTCGAAACGGCAATCAAGGACGTCTGGATAGCGGCCATGACGCAGCAGCCCGGTTTTCTGCGGGCGACGCTGAATACGCCGTTCAGTGACGAGGACCTCGCCGCCCTCGAGGCCAATAAGCCGGCCTTCGCCTACGAGATGGTCTCGTACTGGCGGACGGAGCAGGAGCGCGTCGACTGGGTCGCCCGCGACATCCACCAGGAGGTCTGGCCGCAGGTGATCGAGCACTGCGCCGACGTTTCATACACCCTCTTCGACTGCAATACCACCTGGAGCATGTAGATGACCAGCAGCTACGACCCATCCAAAGACATCGTCCGGCCACCGAAGGAGATTATCGAGGCGCTGAGCGTGCTTGGCACCGACAGCGTCACCTCGACGATGGACGGCCTCGGCGTTCACCGCACGTTCATCGAGGGGCCGATCGCGCGCGTGCCCGGCAGCAAGATATGCGGCCCCGCCCTGACGCTGAGGTTCGTCCCCCAGCGGGAGGACCAGATGGCAGGATACGAGATTCCGGGAGAGTCGGAGGAGGACCGCGCCCTCCACATGGAGGAGGAGAGCGAGAAGCGCTCCGCCCTGTGGCAGATATTTGACTACGTCCAGCCGGGCGACGTGATAGCCGTCGACGGTCGGGGCGATCTCGCGACAGGCACCTTCGGCGAAATGCTGATGACGTACTTCAAGTCGCGCGGAGGCGCTGGCGTCGTCATCGACACGGGCATCCGCGACTCGGCGGCCATCTTCAACGAGATTGAGGTGCCAGTCTGGTCGACCGCCGTGACGACCGGCGGCGCGGGGCACATGAACCTGTTCCCCGAGGACATCAACCTTCCCATCGCGTGCGGCAAGGTGCTCGTCCGTCCGGGCGACATCATCATGGCCGATGACGGAGGCGCGATCGTCGTCCCGCCGAGGCTGGCCCCCAAGATCATCGAGATTGCCGGCGAGCGCGACGAGCACGAGGTGTTCGTCCGCATGAGGCTCCGCGAAGGGGGAGAACTGAACAAATATTACCCCTTTAACGAAGAGGGCCTCCGCGAGTACGAGGAGTGGCTGGCGGCGCAGGGGTAGGGGTTCGTCTAGGATCGCTTCAGGAGCCATCCGCGGGTGTTGGGTGCGGGCGTTGCAACTAGGGCAATCGTGTCTCACTCATAGGGAACGTTTCACCCGACCGTACGAAATTGTGTCTCATTACCCTTCAATGTCAGGCTGTTGACTCACCATTGTGCCTTGAGGCGGGACGACTCTCCTCTCGAATTTGATGGACATTCCCGGACACGACCTGACAACTTTTGCATGGCGTGACATGTTGCCGGTTACCGTGAGGCGGTCGGGCGGGTGATTGCTCTTTTGCCCTGGTTGACGTGGATCAAGTAGCCGACCAATGATCCCTCTCCATCCTGAAACGGTCGGCCTACCCCCTTGAATTTACCGGACATTTCCGGACATTTCCGGACATCTCTATCTCGACAAGCGAGGGGTTCCGTTAGCCGTAAGGGACTTTGCCCAGTTGTGTCTGTGTTCTTTCGTTAGTCCTTGTCGTATTGAATTTCGTGGTCGATACGGCCAGTGTAGTACAAATGTGCGATAAGGTCAAGTCGGCGTGAAGATTAGAGACTGTCCCAGATTAGTAAGTGGCCTGTTAGCATGTCATCCCGAACGCGGTGAAGAATTAAGAACGTCGTGGTTGGGTCATACGATCTACTCAGCCATGGGGCGAATGTTGGAGGGCGAGGGTTTTAGATTCCTCACTCCGCTTCGCTGCGTTCGGAATGACAGGGAGGTGTAGGTATGTCGGCTCGCCTACCAATCTGGGACAGGTTCATGCCCTGAGCGCCCGTTTTGCTTTCGTGGGGGGGTCTGGTATAGTCAACGCATCGTCGCGGGGTGCGGCGGTATGCTGAAGTTGGAGTGAGGGGACGCCCGGCCATGACAACGCGCATCGTCGTCACAGGCATTGGGGTCGTCAGTCCGGTGGGGCTGTCGAGGGACTCTACGTGGAAGAACCTGCTGGCGGGGGTGTCGGGCATCGACCACATCGCCGCGTTCAATCCCGATGACCTCGAGACGACTATCGCGGGCGAGGTTAAGGGCTTCGAGGCGACGGACCATATGCCGCGCAAGGACTCGAGGCGGATGGACCGCTTTTCGCAGCTTGCGGTGGCGGCGGCGGGCGGGGCTGTGGAGGAGGCTCAGTTCACCGGCCTGAACGGCATTGG
>JAPPDQ010000546.1:855-9605 GCA_028875495.1 Chloroflexota bacterium | reverse complement strand
TCCAAGTCTGACCATAACGAGATCGAAACAGTCGCCGCCACCATGAAAGGGGGTGGAGGAGGCAACCACTCTAACCTGCACGTCGACATTCGTCTCCCGCAAATACGACACTCTAGGGTTCCCGCTGCAGGAGGTGACAGTGAGACCGAGCCTGTCGGGAGAGTGCAACGTCGCTGCCCTCACACCCACCTCGTCGCGCCAGACGCCCCCGCCCAAGTTCAACCAGAAAGCAAGACAGGCTACGAAGACCACCAGCCCGGTCACCACCACAGCGACAATTATGGGCCCGAGACGGCCGGACAGGAATCCTTTTGAGTCGGAACTGCTAGTCATAAGGCGTCTCCTTTGGTTTACTGCGCTTTGTTACGGCGTTCAGTTGCAATGGGCCAACGTGTTACTTGGCCCCGTGCGCGTAACGCACACGGGGCGGGGTTTCCGAGATTCAGTCGGTGGCAATATGAGTGCCCAAAGCGTTGTAGATTTGGTCTGCTCGGGAGAACAAATCTCGCTTAAACGGCCACGGATCATCCATCCATCCTTGATGAAGACCGTAAGCCGTGTTGCCTTTGAACACCGGTCCGCCGCTGTCGCCACTCTTAGCGCGACGCGCTCCCATCTGCACGAGATTGCACATACTTCCTACGCAGACGTTGAGTTTCCGCACTTTCTGACAACGCCTGAAGGTTTTCTTACCGTTTCGGCAAAGCATCTGTCCCACGGTTGGACTTTCGACGGCAGAAACATCGCGTCTGTTTACTTCAACTGACACAGTATTGCCCGCGTAGAAGTCGTCAGTTTCTGTCTGCGATCCCGTGTACCACTGGAAGTCGCCGTAAGTGTCCACATGCTCTGCCTTGAAAGTCAAACTCGCACCGTCATCAGTCAGTAAGTTGGGGCAGTGTCCGGCGGTAGCAATGCCTCTCACGCCTGATGAGCTTTTCGTCCCGAATCCGAAGGTGCAATTAGGACTAAGTGCTTCACCTCCCAGATGCTCAGTGCTGCTGTCCGAACCGCCCAAGATATCATGATCCGAGCGGACGACGGAG
The DNA here is from genome assembly GCA_028875495.1 of Chloroflexota bacterium. GTDB lineage: Bacteria > Chloroflexota > Dehalococcoidia > Lucifugimonadales > VXLM01 > VXLM01. Next base: position 8,559 of record JAPPDQ010000546.1, on the reverse strand, counting down.
ATCGTGATGTTGTTGAGGATGTCCGCCCTGGTCGAATTAGCGGAGTTCGTCTCCGCGACGGCCCGCAGATCATCCAAAGCGGAGCCGGAGGTTGAGTTCGCCAGTACAACAACCGCCTTTATTTCACCTGTCGCGTAGTCGAAAGTGGTGGAGGTGTCGCGCACTTCAGTCGCATTGAACACAGCGAAGTGGGCTGCTTCGATCGCCTTTTCGAGTTCCACTTCGGTGAAGCCCTTGTCCGTGCGCACTTCGACCGAAACGCCGCTGTGACTGCTCCTGAAGGCGCCGATTATGTCGAGCGCTGCTTGAGGGGCCTCGCCCGCGAAAGCGACCCACGCATTGCTGGCGTCTACGATCTCCGCTCCAGTGAAAGCGTCAGGCGCCGCTTCGCGGATTTTCGCGACCGCCAGGCCGAAGTTGTCGTTCCAGCCATACCGATCCATGGCGGCCTGGAGAGATATGCCATATTGGCTGGCGACGGCCTTCAAGTCTTCCAGCTCCGCAGCACTAATGGGGTCGTTGATTTCCGGCGCCGCCACGTCCGGCATTTCGGTTGCGTCTCCCGCTTGCTGACCGTGCACCACCGTTGCCGTCGTTCCGATTACCGCCAGCATCGCTACCAGCAGGGTCAATATGGTCTTGTGGAATTTCATTGTTCTTTCTCCTTATCTTCGTGTGCCCCCTCGGGGGGGTCTCGGATGTTCAATCCTGGTCTCCTTTCGTCTTCGGGTCCGGCCATCGGTCGGTGCGCCCCCGCCGGGTCGGGAGTGGGCCTCCCCCGCTCCCCGTCCCACGGAGGCCTCGACGGGCGCATCGGGGTGTGTTGAGTCTCTCCATCTCTCGCCTCCTCTCATCGGGTGATGCACCTTACGATAAGGGGTCAATGTAAAATGAACGTAAAAATTTACGCCGAAACCGTAAAGATTTCGTATAGATTTCCGCGATGGAGACGCCGGAGACGGATGTGAGGAAATCCTCACACGATTGACACAGCAATACGTGACCATGTCGTGAAGCAGCGTGGTACAATCGCGCCCGCCTTTTGCGGGCAGATACAGATCACGAAACGGATGGCATGGAAGGACCTTCGCCGGAAGTCGACGAGCTCAGACGGGAGATCGGGTCGCTGCGGACGCGCCTCCTGAGCGCGGAGGCGGAGAAGCGTCGATTGACGGCGCTGGTGGAGTCTTCGCCCGTGGGGGTCATGGTGGTCGACGCCGCGACGAGGACCTTCGCGTCGGTAAACAAGGAGGACGAGCGCATCCTCGGCATGTCCCCGGAACCGGGCTCCACGCTCGTGCGCTACCACGAGTTGGCGATCTACAGCCGGACGGACGGGAAGCAGTATGAAGACGATGACCGTCCGCTTGCGAGGGCGCTGGGTCGAGGCGATGTCGTGCGTGCGGAGGAGATCCTGCTGAATCGCCCGGACGGGCGGACGCTGACCATTCTCGTCAATGCGACGCCGATCTACTCGGACGACGGGAGCATCGTATCCGCCGTCGCCGTGATCCAGGACATGACGCCCCTGGAAGAGATGGAGCGGATGCGCAATGATTTCCTCGCCATGGTGAGTCACGAGCTGCGAGGGCCGCTGACCACCATCAAGGGGTCCGCCGCAACTGTGCTGAGCACCACAAGGCCGTTCAGCCCGGCGGAAACTCGCTCCTTCTTCCGCACCATCGACCAGCAGACCGATCTGCTGAGCGATCTGGTGAGCAACCTTCTGGACGTGACCAGGATAGAGGCCGGAGCGTTGGTGGTGGACCCCCAACCGACGGACGTGAATGACCTAGTCGAAGAGGCGGTGAACACGTTCCGGCGCGGCGGGTCGCAGCATCAAATTCAGGTCGATCTTCCGCCCGATATTCCACCGATATCGGCGGACTCGCAGCGAGTAGCCCAGGTACTGAACAACCTCCTCTCCAACGCGTCGAAGTATTCTCCCCAGTCATCGGCCATCGAGGTGACCGCATCGCTACAGGAACCCTATCTGGCCGTCTCCGTGATCGACGAGGGACAGGGAGTAACGGCAGATCAGCTGCCCCGGCTCTTCAGAAAGTTCTCCCGGGCCGTTCTTGCGGAGAGCAGTGAGAACATTGAGGGACACGGCTTGGGCCTCGCCATCTGCAAGGGCATCGTCGAGGCGCACGGAGGCCGCATCTGGGTCGAGAGTCGAGGCGAGGGGAACGGAGCTCGCTTCACCTTCACGATTCCCGTCGCCCACGATGCGGAAGGGGAGATTCCCGAATCGTCCACCCGCGGCATGAGAATGACGAGCGCGGGCGAGCAGACGCGAGTCCTCTCGATAGACGACGATCCCCAGATACTGCGGTACCTGCGCAACACGCTCTCCGACGCCGGGTACCTCCCGATTGCGACCGGCAACCCCAATGAGATGCTCCACCTCTTCGAGATGGAGCGGCCCCACCTCGTATTGCTGGACGTGAGGCTGCCCGGCACCAGCGGGTTCGAGCTACTGAAGAGTCTCCGCGAGATATCCGAAGTTCCTGTAATCTTCCTGTCCGGCAGCAGTGGGGAAGTGACCATAGCGCGCGGGCTCGAATTGGGAGCATCCGACTACATCGTCAAGCCCTTTTCCCCGACGGAGCTGATCGCGAGAATCGAAACGGCCCTGCGAAAGGGGACGGGAAGCGACGCGCGCGAAGAACGGGAACCCTACCGGACCGGAGACCTGACAATCGACTATTCGAATCACCAGGTGACGGTTGGGGACAGTCCCGTGCAGCTAACCGCGATCGAATACAAGGTGCTCTTCGAGCTGTCCACCAACGCCGGGCGTGTGCTGACCCACGAGCAAATACTGCAAAGAGTCTGGGGAGAGGAATACTCCGGGGATGAAGGTCACTCCGTGCGCGTCGTCATTGGAAACCTTCGCCGCAAGCTGGGAGACGACGTGAAGGATCCGAAATACGTCTTCACCGAGCGCGGCGTCGGCTACCGCATGGTCAAGGCGTAGCCCCCTCCCGTCGAACTTCAACGAGCCTCGAAAAAATGGCTAGGCCTTCTCGTCTGGTGCTGTCTGGGCCTCGCGGAATTCACGGATGGCCTTGCCCATGGCTCCGCCGATCTCCGGGAGCTTTCCGACTCCGAAGATAATCAACACGATGAAGAGCACAATGATCAACTCAGTTGGTCCAATCCAAGACGGCATATTTATTGCACCTCCAGTTAAGGTGGCGGGGTTACTGACTGTGTATCTCACTACTGCTAAGGATGCCCGTGTTGCCGCCGGGCTAAGTGGGCCGAGAGGACGGCGATGGCGACGGCCGCCGACGCGGTGGTAAGGGTCAAGACAAGACCGATGGCGTGATCGAGTCGCTCCGGGTCGGCGAGCATGTCCGCCATGGTGGGGCCGCCCGTGTCCGCTACGAAGATGAAGAGCGCCAAGGCGAGCAGAACGCCGTCACGGATCTGAGTCGACCAGCCGACGCGCTCACGGTAGAGCAGCCCGAAGCAGCTGCACGTGAGGTTGAGCTTGCGGACCATCGCCACGCCGACGGCGACCATGAAGACGCCGAGCATGACGGCTACGCCGAGAGCTGCCCACGCAGTATAGACTCCGGTCATCAGCAGGGCGGCGGCCGCGAGTTCCGCATAAGGGATTGCGTATCCGAAAGCCGACGCAAGCGGGCGGGGAAGAAGTCGGTACTGCTGCACATCATTGGCGAACCGACGCGGCGCCGCCAGTTTGGGCACGGCGGACATAAGGAAGACCGCTCCGAGTATGAGGCTGGCAGATAACGTGAAGAGTGTCATGGTCTTGCCTCTGCCGAGACGTTCGCGCCTCCGAATATGGGCATCGACTCGGCTATCTTGATGAGCTCGTCCTTGCCGACGCGATTCTGCTTGGCTCCGAGATCAGTGCTTCTAATTTCGATGAAGCCGGTCTCCGTCTCCAACGTCAGGTTCAAGGCGAGGCCGCCGGAGCGCTCTTGGAAGAAGATGCCCCAACTCCCCGCGATGGGCGTCAACTCCCATGAGTCGCCATCGTTGCGCGGAGCGGGCAAGTTCACCGATTCGCATGTGCCATGACGCACAGTAATGCGAACGCCGGAGTTCACGCCGCCATTCGCGGCGTAGATGTTCCCGATGTGAGCGCCGCCGGGGGTAAAGGACTCTTGGTCCAAGGACACACCTTCCGGCAGGTACGCGGGTAGGGGTGGAGCGCCAATCTTCTTTTTCGATCCCGACGGCGGATGCCCGGGCCCCGGAGATATGCACGACTCGTGGAGTCCGGACGGGTAAACGTCGTCGAGGTTCATCCCTCCGAAACCCACTCTGACGAAACCGAGGGTGCTTACGAGGATGTCCGCTTCGGTCTGCGCGCTGGTGGATGCCGTCCCGCCGTCGAATATGGGCATGGATTCGGCTATCTTGATGAGCTTGTCTTTGGTGACGGTCTCCTCTTTCCCTCCGGTGATGACGCGGCTGAGCGACACAACGCCTAGATCGGTCTCGAAGTGCAGATCGAAAGACCCCGTGCCCTTCGCTCCGCTGAGAAAGACTCCCCAATTGCCGGCGACCGAGGTTTGTTCAATGTACTCGGTTGCTTTGCTCGTGATAAGACACGTGCCATGCGTGACGTTGAGGCGTATGTGGTTGCCGTTGCCGCCGTCGCTTGTATAGATGCTGCCGTAGTGTTTGCCTTCAAGGTAGATTTCTTCATGGAGGGAGACGCCTTCCGGCAGGTATGTAGGCATCGGCGGTGACTCGCGCTGTTTGGGAGGGACCGTCACGCTCTCTGCATTGGGGTGAGTGCACCACGGGTGAAGTACTGAGGGGTCTATGTCGCTGACATCCGAGCGATATCGGGATAGGGCGATAGTGATGAGCTTGCGATCGCTCTGGAGGACCTCGACTTCCGGCTGCACATCGTTGGCCATGGCCGTTGGTGTCTCGCCGTCCGGGGCAGGCTGATCGTCGGAGCAGGCAAAGACGCCTGTGGTAAGGGCGATCAGCGTGAGAAGGAAAGTCACGGTCGTTTTGATTCTTGCATTCATAGCTGTAGCCTCCTTCGCAGGGAAGACTATTCGGTTGCCGATACGCCTCCGTGTCATTCGCCCGAGGACGGAGTTAGTCAGTTTGATGCCTCCAGCGAGTTGGCTATTTGTATCAGTTGCTCCTTCGTCCATGACGAAGCCGGCACAGCGCTCATGTGCACAACGCCGTGTTCGGCGGTCCTGAACACGAGTTCCATGAGGAACCTCGTGTCCCATACTTCTTCGCCATCATTAATGCGAGTCCATGCGCCTCGTATGAAATGTGCCTGCGAAGCGCCATCCACCTGAACGGCTTGCGAGTAACCGGCTTTGACCGAAAGGCCAGAGGGCGACATTCTTCTGCCTTGAGTAATTATCAACGTCGGACCATGTCCATTGCTCGTCTTGAAATGAAGAGCAATTTCGTTGATGCCAGCCGGGCCTCTTGTGACCTTGGTAAGGGACAGTCCTGCGGGCAGGTACTGAGACCCGGGTACTAGGGGACTAGTGCCGAGTACCGTCCTTGCCGCCTCAAGTCCGTCGACGGCCGTAGAGCTTGCGCCACTCGTCTTAGCGCCAGGAAGTGAAGGGGTTGAACCAACGTTGTTGATCAGGGGATCTTGGGTAGTCATTTCGCTGTCACCTTTCTCTGGATTCACTTGTGGTCCGCTAATCTGTACAGAAGACAGCCCGCTCACTGCGTTGACTGCAGAATGGGCCGTACCTGCTACTCCTAGGACTATCAGACTGACAACAACCAGCATGTGTTTGGCTCGTACTCTGAACATAGCTTCGCTCCTTTCTCTCACTAAAGCCCACAACAACCGCACTCATACACTGTGATGTTGTGATGACACACGTACATCGGCTCACATCCAAGATCAGAGCGCGACAGATAATATACGTCGTGAATAACCCACGAGTCGGGATACTCATTGCCACACTCTTCCGTACAGATGCGTCCAGCACAGCCAGATGATGCATACACTTCGTAACAGCAACAATCACAAGGTAGAGCGTGTGCGACTCCCGGTCCTGTCCCTCCGAGAGGATCCCTGCCAAGGAAGTCCGCCCCAGGTAAAGGTGGTAGGAACCGAGCGAGCGCAAGCCCTGCGACCCCGACGACTGTGCCGATGAGAAATCGTCGCCGGGAGATTCCATGTCCCTCATGGGTGTGGATGGGAGAAGTCTTGCGACCTTTTGGCATCAAATTCATGACTCACCTCTCGATAGCGTAATCTTGCTTAGTACGACTTTCTTCGTGTACCCCTTAGGGGTCTCGAATGTTCAATCCTCGTCTCCTTTCGTCTTCGTGTCCGTCCTCCAGTCGGTGCGCCCCCGCCGGGCGGGAGTGGGCCTTCCCCGCTCCCCGCTCCGCAGGGGCCTCGACAGGCGCATCGCGGTATGTTCATGCTCTCCATCTTTCGCCTCCTTTCATCAAGTGATGCTCTCCATGATAGGGGCCGAGTATATGGATAACGTAAAGATCAAGCCCGAAAGTATAAGTTTTATATAAAGATTTCCGTGGAGGCGGAGAGGCGTCGATTGGCGCCGCCGACGGAGAGGTACGGAGAGGGGGCCTGCGAACGGTAGACCTCCTACGCCGCAGGCTAACCGTTTGCGGTCGTTCCTCGTTTACTGTATATGAACACGGGGCACGCGCATGCCATGCGTCGCGCGTCGCCCCACAACTTGTCACAGGAGCTTCCAGCAGCCATGATGGACCTTGCGGGCGTACGCCAGATAAACGAGATGGTGGAGAAGGAGGCGCCGTTCGTCCACGATCTCGTAACAGAGATCCGGAAGACGATCATCGGCCAGGACCGGCTCGTCGAACGGGCATTGGTCGGCCTGCTGGCCGACGGGCACATCCTGCTGGAGGGGGTGCCGGGCTTGGCCAAGACACTCCTGGTCAAGACCATCGGCCAGGCGATCCACGCGGGATTCTCGCGCATCCAGTTCACCCCCGACCTCCTGCCGGGAGACCTCATCGGGACGCAGATTTACAACCCTCGCACGAGCGAGTTCAGCGTCCGCAAGGGGCCGATCTTCGCGAACCTGATCCTCGCCGACGAAGTGAACAGGGCACCGGCCAAGGTGCAGAGCGCGCTGCTGGAGGCGATGCAGGAGAACCAGGTCACCATAGGCGACCAGACGTACCCCATCGAGGCGCCGTTCCTCGTGCTTGCGACGCAGAACCCCATCGAGCAGGAGGGCACGTACCCTCTGCCGGAGGCGCAGGTCGACCGCTTCATGCTGAAGGTCATCGTCGAATACCCGGAGCGCTCCGAAGAGCGGGAGATCATCGAGCGGATCACGGCGGGGCCGCTGCCGGAGGTGAAGCCGGTCATCGACCCGCAGTACATCATGAACGCGCGGGAGATCGTCCGTCAGGTCTACGTCGACGAGAAGGTCAAGGACTACGTGCTCGACCTCGTGATAGCCACGCGAGACCCGGGCATAGCAGGACTGGACGAGTTGAAGAACATGATCTCGTACGGCGCTTCGCCCCGCGCGGGCATCTTCCTGATCTCGGCGGCGAGGGCGCACGCGTTCCTCAAGGGTCGCGGCTATGTCACGCCGGACGACGTCAAGCAGCTTGCGCCGGACATCCTCAGGCACCGCGTTATCACGACCTTCGAGGCCGAGGCACAGGAGGTCACGTCCGCCGAGATCAGGAAGATGCCCGCGCGGGGCGAAG
>JAPPDQ010000546.1:0-845 GCA_028875495.1 Chloroflexota bacterium | reverse complement strand
AGATCGTGCAGCGCATCCTCGACAACCTCGAAGTGCCGTAAGTCCCGAAACCCTCACCCCCAGCCCTCTCCCACGACGGGAGAGGGGGTAAGGCAAGAGTCTGGGAAGGCTGGAATCCGGAGATTTCGCACAGCGAGATTACGATGAAAACACGAAGAACCCAAACTACATGCTAACCAACGACCTCATCGCCAAGATCCGGCGAATCGAGATCACGACGCGGAAGCTCGTCAACGACAGTTTCGCGGGCGAGTACCACTCGGTGTTCAAGGGCCGGGGCATGGAGTTCGTCGAGGTGCGGCAGTACCACCCCGGCGAAGACGAGCGCACGATAGACTGGAACGTCACGGCCCGCACGGGAGAGCCTCACGTCAAGAGCTACGCAGAGGAGCGGGAACTGACGGTCATGCTGGTTGTCGACGCGAGCCGCTCCGGAGAGTTCGGTACCCGAAACCGCTTCAAGCGCGAGCTCGCCGCCGAGCTTGCCGCGGTCATGTCGTTTGCGGCCACGACGAACAATGACAAGGTCGGTCTGCTGATCTTCACCGACAGGGTGGAGCTCCTCATTCCGCCGCGCAAGGGACGGAGCCACGTCCTCCGCATGGTGCGCGACCTGTTGGTGTTTGAGCCTGAGGGGACGGGCACCGACATCCGGCTGGCCCTTGATACGATCAACGTGCTGCTCAAGCGGCGGAGCATCGTGTTCGTCATCTCCGACTTCCTTGCGGAACCGGACTCGTACCGGCAGGCCCTCTTCGCCACGAGCCGCCGCCACGACGTGGTGGCGTTTGATCTCGACGACCCAATGGAGCGCTAGATTGCCGACGTGGGCATCATCGCGCTGG
>JAPPDQ010000531.1 GCA_028875495.1 Chloroflexota bacterium | reverse complement strand
CGACGAATCCGACATCGTCCATCGCACCCTCGATCGACGTGCTCGTGCGAATCCGCCCGGGCACGGACTGCGCGGTCGTCTCGTCCACCAGTCCTTGCTCCTGAAGCACTCCCAGCGTCGCAGAGACGTCTTGCATCGCCTTGCGGAGGTTTTCACCGGTCGTGTCAATGAGGACGACCTCATGGCCGCCTACTGCGAAGTTCATGGCGATGCTGTGGCCCATGAGGCCCGCGCCGATGACGCCGATGCTTCCGATGGTGTTCGAGTCCATGTCGAGATTAGTCCCGTGAGTGTGCACGAGTGTAGTCGCGGTATGCTCGCGCGTCAACATACGGCAGTGCGCGTGACACGCTACAATAGGCGCATGGTTTCGGAACCGAACATAGTGCTCGCGTCGGAGTCGCAGCGCAGGCGCGAGATCATACAAGCACTCGATGCCGCAGTCGAGATCGTCCCGTCGAGGATTGACGAGCGTCCGGCAAGTCCCGACGAGCAGGCTGAGGATTACGTAGCGAGCATAGCGACGGACAAGGCTGGCGCCGTGGCGTCCAATGGGCATTCGGAGGCACTCGTGATAGGGGCCGATACATCCGTTGTCTTGGAGGGAAAAATCCTCGGCAAGCCTGTCGATGAGGCAGAGGCGCGTGTGATGCTGACGGCTCTGCGAGGACGTTCGCACCGCGTCGTTACCGGCGTGACGGTGTCGCGCGACGGCGCAGCGGTATCGTCGGTCACGAGCAGTGACGTTGCGATGCGGGAATACTCCGAAGACGAGATGGAGGCGTACATCGAGTCGGGCGAGCCGTTCGACAAGGCAGGCGGTTATGCCATACAGGACCCGGTATTCGCGCCCGTATCAGCCCTGAGCGGATGCTACCTTAATGTCGTTGGATTCCCGCTGTGCGAGGTCAAGCGACTGATAGCAGAGGTTGGCGTGGATGTTAGGCTCAAGCAGGACTGGCGCGCGCCGGAGCGGTGTCCGTCAAACTGTCCGGTCCGTGTGGCTAACGAGGGGGCGGTCACGTGAATATTCTTGGAATGGGCCCGCTAGAGGTCCTCGTCATTGCCCTGATAGCCTTCATCCTGCTGGGGCCGCAGCGGATGGTTGATGCCGCCCGTCTGATGGGCAAGGCAACGAAAGAGGTCCGCCGGATGACGGACGAGCTGCCAAAGATCGTGCTCGACGAGGAGCAAGATCCGCCGTCGGGGGCGTCTTCGACTCGGAACGATCAAGACACACGCAAAGAGTCTGCGGAGACGGATGAAGCGGAAGTGGCCGTCGACGGTCCGGTGGCATTCCGCTCCAACGGGAGCCGGTCCGGCGGCAGCAAGACCGAGCGCACGCAGGAACAGGACACGTGAAGGACGAACAGGACGGCAAGGGACTTTCCATAAGCTCGCACCTCGACGAGCTGCGGAGTCGTGTCACGAAGTCGGTGCTCGCCGTCGTGGTGACCACGGCGGTCGCGTTCATCTTTCACCGTCAGATCCTGCTCGTACTCATGGAGCCTGCGAAGGGGTTCGACCAGACTCCCTTCGATGGGCCAATCTACACGCAACTGACGGAATTCATAGGCATCGCGTTCAAGGTCTCGCTGTTGGCGGGCTTCATCCTGGCCCTGCCGTATGTGCTCTATCAGATCGTGATGTTCGTCGGGCCGGGCCTGAACCCAAAAGAGCGGCGTTATCTGTACGCGCTGATACCCGCATCGCTCATTGCCTTTGCCGCCGGAGCGGTCTTCGGTCACCAAGTGCTCTTTCCCCCGGCGGTGCGGTTCCTGCTGAGTTTCGGCGAGGGCATCGCCACTCCGCTCCCGAACATCGGCGCCTATACCAACCTCATGCTGACGCTGCTTCTGTGGATGGGCCTCGTGTTCCAGACGCCGATCGTGGCGTTCTTCCTCTCCAGGATAGGCGTGGTCACCGGCGACTGGCTTGCGAAGCAGAGGAAGTATGCTGTGATATTGGCGTTCATCCTGGGCGCGATCATCACCCCGACCTTCGACCCGATCAACCAGACTATTGTGTCCGTGCCGATAATCGTGATGTACGAGCTTGGCATCTGGCTTGCAAAGCTGGGCGGGCGCGGGCGGAAGAAGGCTGCGCAGGAACTGTCCGGAGCGGACACGTAGAGGGAAGAAAGTAGAGAGTAGCGCCTACCGTAGGGGCGATTCGCGAATCGTCCCTACTCCCCCTTCTCAATGTGCTACAATTATTTTCCGCGGCCCCGACGTTTCGGGGTCATCTTGTGAGAGACACTAGGGACGGTTCAAACGATGGTGACGAACGAGAGACCAAGCATAACGCTGTCGGCCAGGCAGGTTGTTGGGAAGAAAGTCAAGACTCTGCGGCGTGATGGCGTTGTTCCTGTACATTACTACGGCAGTGGCATTGAGTCGCTTTCACTTCAGGCGGCAGGAGTCACACTGCGGAAGGTCGTCACCGAGGCGGGCGCGAATATTCCCGTTGAGGTGGTTGTCGAGGGGAACTCGGAGAGCGATATTTGCTTCGTTCGAGAGGTGCAGTGGCACCCCGTAAACGGCAGTCTGCTCCACGTCGACTTTATGCACGTCGACGTAACCGAACGAGTGACCGCCGAGGTGCCGGTAGTCCTTACCGGGCAGTCCGACGCCGTCCGCGAGCTAGGGGGAGTCATAATTCAGCCGTTTCAGACGCTGCCGGTAGACGCCCTGCCACTGAACATGCCGGAATCCATCATCGTAGACATCACTCCCCTGGAAATGTTCGGGGACGCGATTCGAGTTGGCGACCTTGAGGTCGAAGAAGGCATCGCGATTCTGCGTGACGATGACGACCTGCTCGTGACCGTGCAGGAGCCGAGAATCGAGGAAGAGCCTGTAGCAGAGGAAGAGGAACTTGAGGGCGAAGAACTCGCCGAAGGCGAGGAGGCCCCCGAGGGCGAGGAAGCCGAGGCACAGGAGTCGGACGAGGGTTAGAGCATGGTCCATTCCACGGAAGTTGCTACTCATCTGACCGGCGAACAGCTGGACGCCGGGCTCGACCATATCCGCCAGTCCCCGGTGGACAGCGGCACGCTATTGATGATCGTCCGTAGGCCCGACGTGGACAAGCGCGAGGTCGTGACGGAAGGTGTACTCGACGTTGACGACGGTCTCGTTGGCGACACGTGGAAGGACCGAGGGAGCACGAGCACCCCGGACGGCGGCGCGAACCCCGAGGCGCAGGTGACGATTATCAACTCCCGCACTCTTGACCTCTTGGCGCAGTCCGAGGACCGATGGCCGCTCGCGGGCGATCAGCTCGTGATCGACATCGACATGAGCATGGAGAACCTTCCGGCCGGAACTCGACTGTCTATCGGGTCGGCGGTGATCGAGATTTCTGAGAAGCCTCACACCGGTTGCGTAAAGTTCGCCGACCGGTTCGGCAAGGACGCGCTCCGCTTCGTCAGCACCCCATTGGGGCGGGACATGCGATTACGGGGCGTCAACACCCGCGTCGTACAGTCGGGGACGATACGCGCCGGAGATACCGTCGAGAAGGTCGCGCAGTAGCCGGCCTTAAGGGCAATCAGCAGTCATCCCTTGACCGTTCGTGGTGAGCCTGTCGAACCATGAACGACCCTTCGACAAGCTCAGAGCCTGTCCCGTACCCGATACGGGGGTGAACGGGATTCTCTTCCTACTCCCACTCAGCCTACGCGCAGGTCCTCCAGGACCTCGTCGTTCAGCTTGATGCCTAGGCCCGGCCTGTCGGGCGGATGGACCACCCCGTTGTCGCCCTGCAGCGGTTCCATGCACCACCTCTCGTACATCGGGTCCGTTGAAGCCCGCTAGTAGTCAACGGTCAGGCCGTTCGAGACGCCAGCGACGACGTGGACGCCGATATCCTGGTTGCCGTGCGGCGATATGGGCAGGTCGTGGGCCTCGGCCAGCGCCGCCACCTTCTTTATCTCTGTGATGCCGCCCATGATGAGCGGGTCGGGCTGGAGAATGGCGACCGACCGCGTCTCAATGAGGTCGCGGAACCCGTATCGGGTGTACTCGTTCTCGCCGGTCGATATAGGAATCGAGGTCGCCTGCGACACGAGCTTGTGCCCCTGGTAGTCGTCGGGGTTGACCGGCTCCTCGAACCAGAAGACGTCGTACGGCTCCATCCTCTTGGCGATCTTTATGGCGTCGTAGTACCTGTACGCGGCATTGGCGTCCACCATCAGGTCGATGTCGGGGCCGATGGCCTCACGGACGACGCGGACGCGCTCCACGTCCTCATTGATCGGCGCTCCTCCTATCTTCATCTTGACGGCCTTCGCGCCCATGGAGACGCTCTCCTCCATCTCCTGCGCGAGGTCTTCGAGTCCCTTGCCCTCCTCGTAGTATCCTCCGGCGATGTACACGGGAACGGAGTCGGAGTACCCGCCGAGGAGCTTGTAAACGGGCATGTTGGCCGCCTTGCCTTTGACATCCCACAGGGCGTTGTCGATGGCGGATATCACCCTCGTGGTGAGCCCGCGTCTGCCTATCAGCTTGGGTTGCCAGAGGTCGTCCCATATCTTCTCGTTGTTGAGCGGGTCCTGCCCAACGACCACCTGCTCGAACTGCGCGCCGATGGCCTGAAACACCTTGCCGTCGTCCGTCATGCCGCCGCCGAGTCCGATGCCGGTGATGCCCTCGTCGGTTGCGATTTTGACAACGTTCAAGCCCGCGTCGGAGTAGGTATACATGCCGTTCCGAATCGGCTTGTTGCGCTTCCAGCGATATATTTCCGTCCACATCTTGGTGATCTTCACGGCGGGAACCCTCCAATTCTCGAAGCGTCGGCATTGTAGCACAGGCCCAAGAGAGCAGGGTTGCTGATATACTTCCCCCGCCGATCCAAATCGGCGTTCAGGAGCGCAAATGACTCAATCAATCGAGCTGAACGGCGTGACATATCGGTGGCCCAAGAGGCCCGTCGTGGTCGTGTGCATCGACGGGGGCGATCCTGCGTACTTCGAACGTGGACTGAGCGATGGCATTCTCCCCAACATCCGCAGGTTCCAGGAGCATGGCTTCAGCGCCGTTGCGGACGGCGTCATGCCGAGCTACACGAACCCGAACAACATGTCTATCGTGACCGGCAGTCCGCAGTCGGTTCACGGCATATCGGGGAACTATTTCCTCGATCCTGAGACGGGCGAGGAACACATGATGAACGATCCCGTGTTCCTCAGGTCGGAGACCCTTCTCGAAAAATTCTCCGCAGTGGGGGCGAGGGTCGTCGCCATCACGGCGAAGGACAAGCTCCGGCGTCTCCTGGGACGGGGACTGAACTTCGAGAACGGAAGCATCAACTTCTCGTCTGAGAAGTCGGACACGTGCACCATGGAAGAGAACGGGATCGAGAACGTGCTCGATATGGTCGGCCTCCCCCTGCCCGACGTGTACTCGGCCGATCTGTCGGTATTCGTGCTAGAGGCGGGGGTCAAGATTCTCGAACGGGGCGGCGTCGACCTGATGTACCTGTCGTTGACTGACTACATCCAGCACAAGTACGGGCCGGGAACGCCTGAGATCAACGACTTCTACATGCGGCTCGATAGCGCGTTCGGTCGACTGGCGGACGCCGGAGCGGTCGTGGCGGTCACGGCGGACCACGGAATGAGCGACAAGTCCCTGCCAGACGGATCGCCGAACGTGGTGTACCTCAAGGACGAGTTGAACGCTCGATTCGGCGATGGTACAACTCACGTCGTTCTGCCGATCACCGACCCGTACGTGAGGCATCACGGTGCGCTCGGCGGATTCGCGCGGGTGTACTGCACGGAAGGGACGGCGTCGAACGAGGTGCTGGACTTCGTCGGAGACCTGCAGGGTATCGAAGCCGTCTACACCCGTGAGTCGGCCTGCCGCGAGTTCGAACTGCCGCCCGACCGCGAGGGCGATGTCGTCGCAGTTTCCGATGCCAACACCGCCATCGGCAGATCGGAAGCCGAGCACGACCTCTCGGAGCTTCAGGGCTACCGGCTCCGCTCGCACGGGGGGCTTGCCGAGCGGTACGTGCCGATCATCCTCTCGGAACCTTTGACCGATGAATATGCCGAGAGAGCGTCGCAAGACACGCTCAACAGCTATGAAATCTTCGACTACGCGATCAATGGCGTCTGAAGCGGAAGAGCCGATACGTCTGGGGCGGCGAACGGAGCTTTCCCGAGGCCCCGTGATAACCCTTGTCGAGCGCGAGATCGAGGGTAGGGCCTACAGGGTCGTTGAGCATCCCGGCGCAAGTTGCGCGGTGCCCGTCACCCCGGATGGCAAGATCGTCCTGATCCGGCAGTTTCGGCCCGCCATCGGCGAGTGGATCTGGGAGATTCCCGCCGGAACACTGGAACCCGGCGAGTTGCCGGAAGAGTGTATGGCACGCGAGGTCGTTGAGGAAATCGGCTGGGAGGCGGAGAGCCTTGAGTCCCTCGGCAGCATCTTCACCAGTCCCGGCTTCAGCAACCAGCGTATCCACCTGTTCGTAGCGCACCTATCCCGGCAGGTGGGTACAAGACACGAGGACACCGAGAAGATCAACGTGCACGAGCTGGACTGGGGTGAGGTACGGCGGATGATGGAGCAACAGGAAATTCGGGACGCGAAGTCGCTCGTGGCGCTATACAGATACGAGAACCGGTACAGACCGGCATAAGTCCGGAGGCTAACCCCCTACGATCATGGACGCTGGTCTTGGAGGGAAAGGAGACCGCTCATGCAGCAACCATGGTTTCGAGAGACCGAGCTTTTTACGTCCGGAGCGGGCGGCTACCACACGTACCGCATTCCTGCGTTGATCGTCACTTCGCAAGGGACGGTGCTTGCCCTCTGCGAGGGGCGGAGGTACGCCCAGTACGACCATGGCAAGATCGATATCGTCATGAGGCGGAGTCACGACGGCGGCACGATGTGGAGCGACATGCAGGTCGTCCACGCAGACGGCGAACACACCATCGGGAACGTCAGTATCGTCCAGGACCGAACGACGGAGAAGATATGGCTGCTGTTCTGCAAGGACAACGACGGCGTTTTCGCAATGTCATCCGATGACGACGGGGCAACGTGGTCTGAGCCGCGTGACATCACCACGGACGTGAAGCCGGACAACTGGACGTGGTACGCGACAGGCCCCGGACACGGCATCCAGCTATCGAGCGGACGGCTCGTCATCCCGTGCGACCACAGCGAGGGGACGAGGCATCACTCGCCGTTCTACTTCTCCCACACGATTCACAGCGACGATCACGGCGAGACGTGGCAGGTGGGCGGCAGCACGTCCGGTTCCACCGACGAGTGCCAAGTCATCGAGCTCCAGGACGGGGGACTGTACATGACCGTCCGGTCTGCCGACCGCTCGCTCACGACGCGGCTGGCTTCCTGGAGCAAGGACGGAGGCGAGTCGTGGTCGGAGCCGGAAGCAGTACCAGAACTCATCGACCCGATCTGCGAGGCGAGCGTCGTCCGTCTGACCGGCGGAGGAGACGGGCGAGACCGCATCGTATTCTCCAATCCCGCAAGCAATCAGCGCGAGCGCATGACGATCCGAATGAGCTACGACGAGTGCAGATCGTGGGAGGTATCAAAGACCCTCTACGCGGGTCCGTCCGCCTACTCCGACCTGGCAGTATTGCCCGACATGACGATGGGCTGTCTGTACGAGCGAGGCTCCGAACGCCTCTCCGAGAGCATCCGGTTCGCGCAGTTCAATATCGAGTGGCTGACTGACGGGGCCGACTCGCTGGAGTGAGTCGCTCGTTGGGTCTGTGGTTTCGATATTCCCGTTCGCCCTGAGCTTGTCGAAGGGCAGTTCGTTCATGGTTCGAAGGGCTCACCACGAACGGAAAACAGACTCGCTACGGGCGGACTCTTCTGTGCGACAACCTACAAATGCTGTACTGGTGGGTGACCGTGTGGTACACTGCTCTACGAAAAGACTTAGAGAAAGAAATAGGATCGCAAATTAGGAATGGGACTGGACACTAGCGTTAAGGAAGCGGTCGTCAAAGAGTATCGGACGAAGGACGGGGACACGGGATCGGCGGAAGTACAGATCGCACTCCTTACCACTCGCATCGTCAACCTTACCAGCCACCTGCGCGAACACATCCACGACGAGTCGACCCGACGCGGTCTGATGAAGCTCGTTGGAAGAAGGCGGCGACTACTCAAGTACCTCAATAAAGAGGACGTGGGACGTTACCGCGCAATAGTCGCTAGGCTAGGTCTCAGGGGATAGTTTCCCCGCAAGCACCCGCAAACCGGGTGCTTTTTCTTTGTTTGCCCCTTGTAACTCTGAAGGAGAGAACACGTTATGTCGAATTCGTTTGAAAAGCAGATAGGAGACCAATTATTCACCATAGAGACCGGAAAGCTCGCGCAGCAGGCGAACGGCGCGGTCGTCGTCCGGCAGGGCGATTCCATGGTGCTGGTCACGGCGACGATGGCCAAGCCGAGGGAAGGAATCGACTTCTTCCCGCTGACCATCGACTTCGAGGAGCGCCTGTACGCGCGCGGTCGCATTCCCGGAGGGTTCCCCCGCCGGGAGGGACGACCCACGACGGACACCGTCCTCACCATGCGCCTCACGGACCGTCCGCTGAGGCCATTGTTCCCGAAAGACTTCCGCAACGAAGTGCAGATCATCACCACACCCCTTTCCGCAGACCTTGAGACCCCCCTCGACATCATGTCCATCGTTGGCGCTTCCACGGCCCTGTCGATCTCGGACATCCCGTTCAACGGCCCGATCGGCGTGACGCGGATAGGCTGCGTGAACGGTGAGTTCGTCATCAATCCGACGTACCAGCAGTCCGACGAAAGCACCCTCGACCTCGTGGTCGCGGGATCGCGCGACGGCGTGCTGATGATGGAGGCCGGGGCCAGCGAGGTATCCGACGAGATGGTCCTCGATGCCATCAAGCTCGCCCAGGATACGAACCTGCAGCTCATCGAGCTTCAGGACGAGATCGTAGAGGCCGTGGCGAAGCCGAAGTCCGAGTACAACTCGTTCGGCTACCCCAAAGAGCTCGATTCGCTGGTGAACGGCGCCGTCGAAGGTAAGCTGGCCGATGCGATGTCGCCCGAGGGCGGCAAGGCCGACATGGCCGCACGACTGGGGGCGCTGAAGGACAGCGTCGTAGCCGAGATCGGTGAAGAATACGAAGGCAAGGACGTCTCCGAGGCGTTCGAGACCTTCGTGGAGAAGGAGTTCCGACGGCGCATCATCGAGTTCGGCGAGCGTCCCGACGGACGGGGCGTCAAGGAGATCCGCCCGCTCCTCTCCGAGACGAGTATCTCCCCCCGCGCGCACGGCACTGGACTCTTCCAGCGCGGCGAGACCCAGGTACTGGCCTTCACCACGCTGGGACCGGTCGGCGACAAGCAGAAGATCGACAACCTCACGCCCGTCGATTTGAAGCGGTTCATGCTGCACTACAACTTCCCGCCGTTCAGCACGGGCGAGACGGGCAGGATGTTCACCGGCAGGCGGGAGATCGGCCACGGAGCGCTGGCGGAACGCGCCATAGCGTCGGTGCTTCCCTCCGAGGAAGACTTCCCGTACGCGATCCGCGTGGTCGCCGAGTGCCTGAGCTCCAACGGCAGCACCTCCATGGCGAGCACGTGCGCGGGCATCCTCGCCCTTATGGACGCAGGCGTGCCGATCAC
>JAPPDQ010000318.1 GCA_028875495.1 Chloroflexota bacterium | reverse complement strand
CTTGTCGGCTCAAAGGAAACGGCATTCGACGGGACAACCGCTGGCTCCCCAACCGTCGGCACCGTCCAGTGGTCTTGGTCATTCACCCGGACGGCCAGGTTGACGGCCTGCATATCCGCGTCCTCAGTGATGCCACCCGCAAGGTCGATCAGGTCGGCGAGCCGGTCGCCCGCCTTGATCGTATACAGCCCCGGCTGCCTGACAGCCCCGGTCACGTATGCCTTCAACTCTGGTTCGGCCTGGCTAATCTCCGCCGACACCGTCGGCGGAGCGATGATCTTGACCGGTTCGCCGTCATCACCATCGCGGAGGAACAGCACCACCCCACCAGCCGCAACGGCTATCGCAGCAACGATGATGACGAGATTCACAAGACGGGGCATCGCAGACACCAACGGCAGGGTGTCTTCACAGAATATGCACGCAAGGGTGTCGCGTCAAGCGTCAGGTCACTCCCAAGTGACCAAGTTCCTATTCTCTGATTGCTTCAGAACTTCTTCGTGCGTGGTTGCTACAATGCCAGAGGGACTGTCTTGGAGTTCCGCACGGTATTGTCCCGAGTGACCAAAGGGATATTGTGCACGACGCTGGTAGCGGCGATGAGCTCATCGGCCGGATCACTTCTGAAGTCGAGGCGGGTCGAGGCGCGTGCAACAGCGAGGTCGATAGGCCACACGTGCAAACGGCTCAGGACACGCACTAACTCCGGGTCGTCAAGATCCATATCCAACCGCCCGAGTTGAATGAGCTTGGCCAGTTCCCACAATACAATGGACGAAATGGACCATGTATTGTTTGCCAGCAGGCCCTGTTCGTCCGACCGAAGGTCACCTCCGATGGCAAAGATTAGTATGTGAGTGTCAAGATTGATCATCAGCATCCCACCGAATGCCGGTCGTAAACACGTCACCTCTAATCTTGACCTTGTGCCGCAGGCTACCGATCAAGTCAGCGTTCTGAGTGTTATATGGAAGGACGCGGGCCACAGGCTTGCCGTGCTTCGTGACAACTAGGCCTTCGGCATCCAGCTGGTCCAACAAAGCCAAGCACTGTTCCTTGAATTTCGCGGCTCCTATCTCCTTCATCATTACCTCCTCAATATAGACATATTATATGACCAGACATAAAATATGTCTACATATGAAAATTCTCTACTTACCTTGACCTACCTCAGGCAAACATCTCCCGCATTCTCCCTCGTAGTTTCCCATTCGCCCGCTTAGGACACGAACCCGGCCCTCTCATAGACCGACACGTGCGACCGGCTCCCCGACGTGAACGGCGAACGCCGCCAGTCCGCCCAACGTTCGCGGAGGCGGAGTCCTGCTAGACGGGCCATCAGGTCGAGCTCCGACGGCCATGCGTAACGAAGTCTGCCGGGGTACATCTTGATTCTCTCTTCCGTCATATCTATGTGTCGGAAGTCCACTACTTGGTTCATGGAGTCATGGATAGACACGTCCATCCGGACTGAGGCCAAATCGGCCAGGTCACCACTCAGGTGTTGGCCCCGATCGAACATTGAGACATCGGGCACGAAGGCGTGAACGAGGAAGACACCGGACTCGTCCAGATGAGACGCGACGTTCTGGAAGCACCTGATCTGGTCTTCCTGCTCGGTGAGCATGAAGAAGGTGTTGGAGATGACGAAGATGAGTGAGAAGGTACCCTCTACCTCAACGTCCGCGAAGTCCCCAATGGAGATCGGCATCTTGGCTCCACCTTCCTTAGCGCGGAGTTGGTTCACCATTGCCTCGGATATCTCTATCCCGTGGGTGTCTACACCTCGGGCCGCGAGGGGGAGCGCGAACGTACCCGTCCCGATTCCCAGTTCCAACGCCCGGCCTCCGTCTGCCAACTCTTCGAGGATGTCGACGTACTCGGATACGTCCACCGGTCTATAGAATCCGTCGTAAGCTCCGGCGATCCTGTCCCCGTACGTAGAAGCTGTGTACTCGTCCAAATCTCACCTCGCTTTCTTTACAACACGGGATAAACAAAAAAACCTCCCGGTGAGGGGAGGCCTTGTTGACTTGGGCTATGGCAGCTTGGTCGCTAGGTTCTCCCCAACGTGAAATGCCTCGGCGCGGGTGCCGCGGACGGGTTGCTATCGTTGGTCGGGAAGTAGCGAGTCATCGTCGTCGATTTCATTGCGTTGATGTACTTGGTCATCCTAGCATGGCCCTTTCTCGTGCTACAACAAAAAGGGATCAATCGTCGAGGGTCAGGCTAGTCGATGGCCTGATTGGCTACGACCGTGTTTCAGCCGTCTATCCTCTCCTACAGCCAATCTCCACCACTCCCACTTTCGTAGTCCTTTGTATAACCGCCACGATAACCTGTCATTCCGAGCGTAGCGAGGAATCTAGGATGTTTCGCAGTCGTCACCGGGGCCGTTCCAGCTACGAGACTCCCCTGGAAGACGTGGATTTTAGATTCCTCACTCCGCCGCGCTGCGTTCGGAATGACAGTTGTTGGAGTTACGCAAGGGTCTCCACAGACGGGAGTCCCGAAGCCCTGAACTCCGTACAGCCTTGACCCTGACGCCGAATCGACTAAACTGGAATAGGTTTGTGAGATTCACTCACGTAATACCCACCACTCCCCCAAGGAACCATATGCCCGATGACAACACCATCAGCGCCATTGCGCTGAACGACGGCGCCGTGACGATAACGTGGGCGGACGACACGGTTAACACCCTGTCCGCCCAGTACCTGCGCGTCAACTGCGCCTGCGCCGAGTGCGTGGAGGAGTGGACGAATCGCAAGCTCCTGGACCCCGCCACGGTGCCGACCAATCTCCAGGCGGAGGACTATCTCATGGTCGGCAAGTACGCCGTGCAGTTCCTCTGGAGCGACGGCCACTATACGGGCATCTACCCGTTCGACATGCTGCGGTCTCTCGTAGACCGGCAGGCGGCGTCAGGCTAGGCTGCCGGACGTCTCCATCGCGTGCCGCACGACCTCGGCGAGCCTCTCCAGGCGTTCGCCCGGTATTCCGTCGGTGAGCAGCGGCGATATCGAGGATATCGAGACCCGGTTGTTCCGCACGGCCCACACGTCCGTGCCAATCTCTACCTTGGGCTGGGAGTTCGAGCGGTTATGCTTGATCCAGTAGTGCTCCCGCCGCCCGACGACCTCATGCTGGACGCTCTCCAGAAACGCCCTGGTGCCCGGAACGGTGACCTCCACCCCCTCCACGTCCGCAGGCTCCGTGTCCGGCATATTCACGTTCAGGAGCAGCGGCGCTTCAATCGGAGACGCGAGTAGCTCTCGGGCTATCGCCGCCGCCCCGATGCACGCGGACTCATAGCGAATCGACCCTTCGGGATCGTAGTAGGACGACACCGCGACCGAGGGAACCCCGCGCAGGTAGCCGTGCACGGCAGCGCCGACCGTGCCTGACAGGAGAACGTCGGCCCCCATGTTCGCCCCCTGGTTGATTCCGGAGAACATGATGTCGAACGGCTCGTCATACAGCCCCTCGTGGGCGAGAATAACGCAGTCTGCCGGCGTCCCCTCCACGGCGTGAGCCTCGACGCCGTCCACCGGCGACTTGACCGGGTGCGCTCGTACGACATCCAGCAGCGTCATGGCCGCCGATATGCCGCTCCTGTCGCGGTCGGGAGCGACCACGTACACCTCTCCGGCACTCGTAAGCGCCTCGGCCAGGGCCCACAGCCCCTCTGAGTTTGTTCCGTCATCGTTCGTTACGAGTATTCTCATGGTGGATATTGTGTGTTCCGTGTTGAGTATTGCGTAGGATGTCAGCCGTCTGAGTTTATCAGAATGTTGTCGATCAGCCGCGTTGCCCCGATGTGGACGGCGAGGGAAACGAGCGCCGGTCGGTCGATCACGTCAAGCTCCTCCAGCGTCTCGGCGTCGGCGACGCTCACGTATTCGATACTGGCGAGAGTCTCGCTGCCGATGAGGTTCCGCATCTGGCTGCGGATCTCGTTGGCGTCCGACGTGCGGAGGTCTTCGGCGAGTTTGAGCGAACGGTACAGCACCGTCGCAGCCTCCCGCCCCGGCGGCCCCATGTAATTGTTCCGACTGCTCAGGGCAAGGCCGTCCGGCTCTCGAACGGTGGGACATACGACGATTTCAGCACCAAGGTCCAGGTCGGCGTTCAGCCGCTTGATGACCAGGCTCTGCTGCGCGTCCTTCTGCCCGATGTACGCCCGATCGGGCCGCGCGATGGACAGGAGCTTGCACACCACCGTCGCCACGCCGATAAAATGGCCCGGCCTATGCTCTCCCTCCAGTCGCTGTGCGATACGCCCCACGTCGATGGACGTGCCGAACCCCTCCGGGTACATCTCCTTCGCGCTGGGCGTGAACAGAAGATCGACGCCGGTCTCCTCCATCATGGCGAGGTCGCTCTTCAGGTCACGCGGGTACTCGGAGTAGTCCTCGGAAGGGCCGAACTGCGTCGGGTTGACGAAGATGGTCGCCGCGAGTGTCGAGTTGTCGAAGCGCGCGCGGTCAAGCAGGGAACGATGCCCGGCGTGGAGCGCGCCCATCGTGGGAACGAGTCCCAGTGGCCGCTTGGCAACTGCACAAGCCGCTCGAAATGAGGCTACCGTCTCGAAGATTCTCATACGCCTTATGAACGACCGTCTGCGGAGAAACTTTCCTCGTCTCCAGGAAAGCTCCCTGACTGCACGTCGGCGATGTATCGGCGGGTCGCGTCGATGATGGTGTCACCGACGGAGGCATACTTCCGCACGTGCTTTCTCTTGCGACCGGCGTTGATGCCGAACACGTCGTGAAATACGAGGACCTGCCCGTCGCAGTGAACGCCCGCCCCGATCCCAATGGTAGGCACCGAGACCCTCTCGGTAATCGTCTGTGCCAGTTCTGCCGGTATGATCTCCAGCAGGAGCGAGTACACGCCCGCCTCCTCCAGCGCGAGCGCATCCTCGATGACGTCCTGTGCGCTCTCCTCGTCCCGTCCCTGCACGCGATAGCCGCTCGTCTGGTTGACCGACTGCGGCATAAGCCCGATGTGCCCCATAACCGGTATTCCCGCCTCGACCATTCGACGAATCGTCGGGACGAGCCCCCGTCCGCCCTCGATCTTGACCGACTGCGCCCCCTCCTTGAGGAGTGTTCCGGCATTCCGTACCGCTTCGGAGGTGTCGGCCTGGTAGCTCATGAAGGGCATGTCGCAGACGATGTGCGCCTTCTTGGCTCCTCGCAGGACGGCCCGGAGGTGATGGACCATGTCGTCCATGGTGACAGGCACGGTGGTCCCATAGCCCAGAACGTTGTTGCCCACCGAGTCGCCGACGAGGATCATCGGCACGCCGCCCTCGTCGACCATCCGCGCCGTCGGGTGATCGTAGGCGGTGAGCATGGCGATCTTCTCGCCGCGCTCCTTCATCTCCTGCAGATTTCTGATAGTGATGCGCATGGTCGGATATTCCTACCTCTCCACGATTTCGGTCAAGACCTGTCGGATCTCTTCGATGTTCTCCGGGGGCGCAACGCCCTTCTCGGCGGCGATGTGCAGTCCGGCGAGGGCCATCTTGCAGTACACGTCCAGCAGGTGCGGGGCCTGTCGCTCCATGGCGTCGAGGTGCTTGCGAATCGTGCCCACGTCGCCCCGGACGAACGGACCGGCCCCTGCGTCCGGAAGGCCGTTCTTGAACAGCGTCTCCGCCGTACCCGCCATGATGGGGGTGATGGCCTTGAGCGCGTCGTTCCGCTCGATGCCGAACTGCGCCCATAGCTCTGCCACCGCGCCGATGAGGGTGTTCAGCACTCCGCCTGCCATGACGACAGTCGCATGGTAGAGCGCCTTGTCCTCGGGCTTGAGGAAGATCGGCGTTCCACCAAGCTCCTCGGCAAGCGCGGCCAGTGACTTGCGGGTCTCCTCGTCCCCCTCGATGCCGAACGTCGATCCCGCCAGCGCCTTCACCGCCTCTTCAACCGACGAAAACGTCTGCAGGGGGTGGAAGCCCCCCGGTACCGCCCCGTATTCCTGGACTGATTCGAGCACGTCCAGCGATGCCGCGCCGGAGCAGTGGACAACCGTCTGTCCCTCGCGCCACCTGACGGCCTCAGCGACGGGCCGGATGGCGTCGTCGGACGTGGTAATGAAGACGAAATCGGCGGCATCGGCCGCGCCCTGAAGATCGGGGTACGCGACACACCCTGGAGCTAGACGCGCGAGAGCCTTGGCCGACTCGAATGTCCGGCTCGCCGTCGAAACGACCGGATATCCCTTGTGCATCAGCGCCACGGCAAGCGTCTTGCCGACGTTGCCCGCCCCGATGATTCCTATTCTCGTTCTTCGTGTCAGCATGGATTTAATGTTCCCTGTTGGGTCTTGTACCGGTCGCCTATGGAGTGCCTGAAAGTTCTTGAACTGAGGGAATCCCTTCAAGTCCTGTCGCGCAGCGGATGCCCCTGACGATAGCCCTGGCGACGCACACAACGACGGCGGCACCCAGCCGTAGCATGTCCGCCTTGCCCGGTTCCGTGCCCGTGGCAACGGCGAACATCGTGTCTCCGTCTCGCATGGTGTGGGCAGGACGTACCGCAAGCGCCAAGCCGTCGTGCGCGATGGACGCGAGCTTGTTCGCCTCTTCCTTCGTCAGAGCTGCGTTGGTGGCTACCGTACCGATGGTCGTGTTGCTCCCAAACGGGGCAGGAGTGGCCGCGTCGTTGTCCAACAACAGCGCCTCCATGGGATCGTCCATGCCCCCATGATCGTTTCTAGGGCCCGCCACGAGGTCGCCTGTATCGGGGTCGTACACGCCTCCGACGGCGTTAACGGCCATGATCGCGCCGACCGTGATGCCGTTTCCAAGATCGACGCTGGCGGTTCCGATGCCTCCCTTGATGGCTCGGTCCAGACCCTGCGTCTTCGCTACGGTCGCGCCTGCCCCCGCGCCGACGCTCCCTTCCTCGACGACGCCGTCCGAGGCGTTGAGGCACGCCGCGTATCCGTCGTCGGACTGAGGATGGACGCCGTGTTTCGCAATGCCGATGTCGAAGAGGATGGCCGCAGGCACAATCGGCACCGTGACGGAGCCTGCCCGATATCCGATATCGTGCTCGGCCAAGTACCGAACGACGCCGGAGGCGGAATCGAGTCCGAACGCGCTCCCGCCGCTCAGGACGACGGCATGGACCTCCGAGACGTGGTTGGTGGGTCGGAGCAGGTCAGTCTCGCGGGTGCCGGGGGCCGAGCCGCGAACGTCGACGCCCCCAACGGCGCCGTCCCTGCACAGCAAGACGGTGCACCCGCTGCCGTGCTCGCGGTCAGTCGTGTGACCGACCTCGATGCCCGCTACGTCGGTTATCGCCCCGCTTCGGTTCACATTCACAAAAGAACCTCCCCAATCCGTATCGGGGAGGCCAATGCTATGCAACACCGTCGTGACGACGACCGCCGTCACCGGGCGCGACTATGCAATTGGTGCTCACCGTTCCGAAACGGATTGGCTGCACCGCGTATCATAGCAGGCGGTTTCTCATTTGCGAAAGGGGGTTTGGGGGCGACTTACTCTATTCCTCGCTCCGCCAGGTAGTCGTGCATCATTTGGAGCGTCTTCGAGTTCTCCTCGAGGGTGAAGCCATCGACTTTGTAGACCTGGGCGTTCTCCATGCCGTCGACACCGCCGAGGTCGACCATCTGGCGAATGAGCGCCTGTTCCTCCTCGATGGACGGGAGGAGGTTCTTGCCGCTGAGCAAAGAGAGGGAGGCCGCGAAGCCGTACCCGCCCCAGTTGGAGACGCTGGAGATGACGAGGTGCGATGTCGTGGTCACGCACGGCGGGACGGAGAGGCGATCGTAGTTCGGGATCACGTCGGCGCAGTTGCCCATGCCGATCTCGTTCCCGCCGTCCCCGATCCCGACGGTGTGCGGGAAGTCGTGGAACAGGTAGTCGAGCTTGGCGTTGTACTCGGCGATGGAGAACCGCTTGAAGTTCAGGTAGTCGCCGTCCGCCGTGAGGCCGCACCGCTCGATGGCGATAAGCGTCGAGGGGCCGATGTCCTTGATGAGGTCTGCCGCCAGGGCCTTGCTCTCCTCGTGTCCGACGATGGGAAAGTCGATGACCTGCGCCTTGCCGTCCACCATCGGCGTCATGACCGGCTCGGTGAAGCGGTCCGTCACGTAGACGACCTCGTTGCCGAGCTTCTGCAGGGCCTGGCCTATGGCGATTGCGCCCGGCGGGCCGTCCGTCTCCGTCGCTCCAGCCGCGAGGATGTGGAAGCCCGTGACGATGATCGCCGTCCCCGGGCAGTCGTACACCATGGCCGCCGCGTCGTCGCAGAAACGTTCCCGCAGATGAGGGCGAAGCGCCGATATATTGCGTCTGTCACGGTCGAGAATGATGTCGTCAATGCTGTTCATGGCTGTCACTTTATCCTTAGGTTTCTTTGGTGATCTCTTTAGAGTAAGGCCCTATCTCTGCCTCATCGACAACCGCTCACTCACAAGGCGGTTCATGCTAACGCCCATCTCGGCGGACTCAATCGCAAGTGCGCGATGCGTCTCCGGCGGTACGCGGACAAGGAACCTGCCGCTGTAGCGTCGGGTGGATAACGGCTCTGGGACGGGCTCTCCCTCCTTGTACAGATCATCTACGCAAAATGCTATCAGATCACGGATGCCGGCAAACGCCTTCTCCGGGGTCTCATCCAAGTGGCTGAGCAAGGGGAATTCGGCACACAGTCCGACATATTCACCGTCCTCCTCAGACCAAATGACTCGATAGGTGTAGCGATCGATTATACCGTCTCCTCCAGTCTCGTGATCGCTTTGAGCACTTGACGGTATCTGTTCAGTCTTCGTGAGTTGAATTGCGAAGACCCCCTCTCTGTATCTCTCCCCCACTGGGCTGACAGGGGTAGGTATTTTGTGTTTTCTAGCTATGAATCATAGCTAGAACCATGTCATTCCGAACGCAGCGAAGCGAAGTGAGGAATCTCAAATACCCGTTCTCCAAACCAAACTCCGCAATGGAAACACATCATGACAATGGCACAACATTTTAGATTCCTCGCTACGCTCGGAATGACAGAGTTGCGTTGGTCGGATCATAGCTGTAATCCCATTTTACTTACCCCTGTCAGCCCCCACTGGGGGAGAGATTGTAAATTCTTCGTCGCCGCGCTCCTCAGCATGACGGCAAGAGGACAATTCCTGCATATCTCGCCGACTCTGAACAGTTACTTCAACAACTGCTTCACAGCGGCGACCGAGTACACCTATGCTAGAATTCTTCCCTATGGCTGTCAAAACCGTTACCTCAGATCCAAAAGTCGCTGCCATGCCCTTCGCGGTACGTCCACTGCGGGAGGAGGATATCCCACAGGTGAAGGCCGTCGAGAAGCAGGCGTTCTCGACCCTCTTTCCACCCACGTCCTTCCGTCGGGAGCTAGGGAATCGGGCTGCGCGATACTGGATAGTAGAGAAGCACGGCGAAACGGAAAAGCCCCGTCCCGCTCGTCCGCCAAAAGGTATTGTGCGGAGGATTCTGAGGAGCGCGAAAGGCCTCAGCCAACAGGGCACCCCCAACTCAATCGTCGGCTTCTTGGGCACGTGGTACGCGGCCGACCAGGCGCACATCGTCTCGGTCGGAGTCGCGGACGGCTACCGGCGACGCGGCATCGGCGAGCTGCTATTGATAGCCGCCGTCGAGCACGCGATCGCCAGGGGGACGGAGACCATCACGCTGGAAGTGCGTAAATCGAACGCCGCCGCCCGCGCCCTGTACGCGAAATATGGCTTCATCGAGCAGGGCATCCGGAAGGCATACTACTCCGACAACCGCG
>JAPPDQ010000278.1 GCA_028875495.1 Chloroflexota bacterium | reverse complement strand
CCTGTATCTTCACCACGAGCGGCAGGAACGCCCGCGAGTTCCAGTACAACACCCAGGCTGGCAATATCGGCATCAACATCGGCATTGCCGCGCCCATGGCCTTCTTTCCGTTCGGCGGTATGAAGGACTCGTTCTTCGGTACGCTGCACGGCCAGGGCCCCGACGCCGTCCGCTTCTTCACCGAGGGCAAGGTCGTCGTCCAGAGGTGGCTCTAGGTGAAGCTGAACACCGCCTCTGCGGCCGTCCGGTTCGCCAAGCAGCTTGAAGACGACTCCCGACAACTCTACGAGCGCGTGTCGGAGCGATACCCTGAGTGGCAGTCTGCCCTCGCGCCCCTCATCCGCGAGAACAAGCGCAACGTCGGAAGCATCGACCGCGCATACATCGGAGTTGTGAGCGACGCCCTCGACACCCAGTTCGCCTTCGAGGGAATAGACACCGACGACTACCGCCTCGTCACTGATCTGCCGGACTTACCCGCTCAGGTCGCCGCCGTCCTGGCCGCCAACGAGGAGACCATCATCGCCTTCTACCGCGCCGCCGCCGACTCCTCGCGCGACCTCCTGGCAGACGTCCCCCGCGCCTTCGATCGCATAGCATCCAAGCGGTCCCGCCGCGCGGAGGCTCTCGGAGCGCTTACCCACGCCCGCAAGTTTCCTGTGTCAGAGATTCATCGGACAAAATAGCGCGTGAGAATCCCCTCTCCCGTCGTGGGAGGGGGCTAGGGTGAGGGTGACTCCTCGAAACGCACCTAACTTATTTATACAACGAACTTCAGATACAGGACACTAGGCCTTGTATTCCCCACGCGGTTCGTTCAATGCGTGGACCGTCGCGGCGATCCCCGGCCTGCCTCGACTCCCCTTGGCGATGTCAAGCGGCGCGGGAATGACCCAGCTATGGCCGAGACGCTTCGCCCCACGCACTCTGCCTTCCTTGCACAGACGGCGGATGTACCGTGGGGTCACCCCCAGTCGTTCCGCCGCCATCTCCACGCTCAGGTTCTGTACGTCGCCGGTCGCGCCGATGCCGATTTCGAACTCTGCCATGTCGTCCCGCGTCAGTGATTGCACGGCCTCGATCATGAAACCGAGCGACTCGATGCCATCCTCCGACACGCGTTCCAGCACACGGTCGTCATCCGTGGGCGAGTAGTAGCCGGGCCCATGCTTCCAACGGAAGTGGAGCGTATCGTTCTCTTCGTCGTACCAGGCCCTGATTCTTCTGTTCTCCATCACCATACCCTCACACCAGCTTATCCGTCAGAAACGCGGTCGAGACCCATGCCTCGTCGTCCAAAACCTTGATTGCCACTCGAATGTACTTCCCGAAGTCCTCGACCCACCCATAGTACCTTAGGCCGTTCGGCCTTCGCGGGTCGGGAAACGCCGGGACCACGGGGTTCGCCAGAGCTTTCCCGATCTCCTTGACGTAGTCGACAGGCTCCGGGTGGTCAGTGAGAATGTGGTCGAAGAGCACCGTATCGCTCAGCAGTATCTCGACGCCACGATAGTCCCGAAACCGTCTCATGACCGAGGCCGTGCTATAATAGTACCATTCTCGGAACTATTATTCAAGCACCCCAGCATCTCGCTGGGGATTGAGTGATGGAATCCAACACCCGATCGGATGTCTGCTACACCCAGCCGAGCTTCTCCATGGCTGATCGCAACGCCGCCATCTCATCGTCGTTCAGAGGTTCCGTCGGCAGACGGGGCGGTCCCGTTGGGTGCCCTACTATGTCCATCATCCCCTTGGCCATGCGGTAGCCGCCGCCGCTCTCGGAGATCTTCGCGCGCACGGGGCCGAGAGCCGCGTCCTCCGCGTCAACCATGGCCTCGGCCTCGTCGTACTTGCCATCGGCCAGGAGCTCCGCCACTTTCAGGTCGTGCGCCGGATATGCCGGGGCGAACGCGCTCACGATGCCCGCGCCGCCGTTCTTGAAGCAGCGCGCGTGCTGGCCGGAGTTGTCGATGACGTTGAAGGTGTCCGAGAACTCCCGCATCTTGTCGTAGCCGTCCGGATCGGGGTAGTTCCACTTCACAGCCGCCACGTGCTCGGCGTCCTCGAGGCGGTGCATCGTCTCCGGCTCTATGGGGGCGACCCCGAACCAGTACGTGTTGTAGATCATGATCCCGATGTCGATGGCGTCCGAGATCATGGTGAAGTGCTTGACGTACTGGTCCTGGTTCGGCGCGTGGTTGTAGGGAAGCTCGATCTGCAGGCTGTTCGCGCCCATGTCCTGGGCGATCTTGGCGTCCTCGATGGTGCGTAGCGTGTCCTTCGACTTCAGGCCGCACATGACGTTGACGCCCGGCCCGCCCGCGTTGACCACCGTCCGTACCAGATGAGGCCACTCGTCGTCGGAGATGTCCGGCCCCTGTCCCCACGCCGAGCACAGCTTTATCATTGAATTACTCGCGCCGAGCCCTTGGCTGACCCACCACTGCGTCAGGTCGGTCGCCGCCGCCAAATCGAGCCGGTAGTCCTTGTCGAACGGCGTCGGCACCGCGACCGACACGCCTCTTATGATCTGCTTGAGTTCTTCGCGGTTCATGATCGTCCTCCTCGTCCGTAGTAACTTTGAGGGCTTCCCTCTGCACCCCGTTCACCCTGAGCTTGTCGAAGGGTGGTTCGCACGTCCATGGTTCAATGACATCCATGCAGAAAGGTTCGGATGATTTAATGGACGCTCCTCATTCGCCTATCCCTTAACCGGCCACCCGATCTCCCTGAAGATGTCCCGAAGCTCGTCCATCAACTCGTCCGACAGCCAGTGAGAAGGCTCGCGCGTCTCTCCGCAGTCCATACCAACGACCTTCATGTATGCCTTGAGATGCTGATAGCCGCCGGAGTGGTCCTTGTTCTTCACCCGCCAGTCCTTGAACTTGGAGTCCACCTTGTCCATCTCGGCCTGGGCCTCGTCGTACTTCTTGGCCTCCAGCAGCGACCAGAAGTTGAGGTCGAATGGCGCGTACGCCGTCGCTGTGGACGTAATGTACCCCCTCCCGCCAAGCTGGTGGCAGCGCACGGGCTTCCCTCCGTTGTTGATGACGTTAAAGTAATCGGAGTACTCCTGCATCTCGTCGTAATCACGGTCGGGCGGCGAACTGTACTTCAGCGCCACTACGTGCTCGGCGTCCCGAAGGCGGTGCATCGTCTCCGGCGTGACGCCCGGACATCCCCACCAGAACGTGTTGTAGATCATGATGCCGATGTCGATCTGGTCGGAAATGTCCGTGAAGAACCGCACGTAGTCGTCCTGGTTCGGATGGTAGGAGAACGGCAGGTCGACCTGGAGGCCGACGATGCCGAGGTCCTGCGCCTTCTTGGCGTCCTCGATCGTGTGGTACGTGCTCTTGGCCTTGAGAGCGCACATAATCACCGCATCTGGCCCGGCGGCGTTCACAGTCGTCCTGATGACTTGTTCCCATTCGGAGTCTGTCAGGGCAGGTCCCTCTCCACCCGCCGCGCACACTTTCAGCGGGGCGACGTTCGTCCCCAAGCCCTGCTCGACCCACCAGCGCGTCACATCGGTGATGCGCGCGTAATCCACCTTCATGTCCTTGCCCATCGGCGTCGGTGTCGTCACCACCGTGCCCTGTATCAGCTTCCTCAGTTCGTCTCTTTCCATGGTTCCCCTTTTTGTGTTCTTAGTCTTCGGTTGATTTGGGCTCTAATACCGTTTCAATCTGAATATGATAGTGGAATTGGGTGGCGCGTACCCCCTCTCCCGTTGTGGGAGAGGGCTAGAGCCTGCCCCGTACTTGATACGGGGGTGAGGGCGTATTGAGTAAGCTACTAAAATCATATGGAACTGGTACTAACCGCCGTTTGGCGTGCCGAAATTCAGCGCGTAGCCATTGGGGTCGCGGATCGTAAATTCACGCATTCCGTAGCCCATGTCCTGCAGCGGCACTTCAACCTCGACCTTGTCCTTTAGCTGACTCCATACAGCATCCACGTTGTCAGGGTAAAAGTACAATGAGTTTACTGCCGGCGCGTGCTGATGGTCCTGCCCCTCATCATCGTGCCTGTGGCTTTTTTCATCTCCATGCTCGTGCTGGCCGAGAAACATGATCCTCACGTCATCCCGCTTCAGGAGGCACCACGTAGGAGCGTCTTCGGGCATGGCGTTCGCCAACTCAAACCCCAGTGTATTGCGGTAGTATTCGATGGCCCTTGTTATATCCTCCGTTATGAGGATGAGAACGGGGCCGCGCATGCTCGCTTCGGACATATGCTTTAGACATCCCTTCCAAAGCTCAGCATGTTGCCGTCGCAGTCGCGCATCCCGAACTCGCGCATCCCGTAGTGAGTGTCGTACAAGGGATACTCTACCTTCGGGTCGTCCTTGAACTCGTCCCAGAGCGACTCCACGCTTTCAGAGTAGACGTACATAGTCCAGAGGCCATCCGCTCCGGAATGCTCATGGTCGTGTCCGCCGTCCTCGCCGTGGTCATGGCTGTGCCCGTCACCCTCGTCGTGCTCGTGGTCATGCTCTTCTGGAGTCGTGAACATGATGGCCGCGCCGTCACGCAGGAGGAAGCACCAGGTCGGATTCTCGTCCGGGATCTGGGCCGTGACCTTGAATCCGAGAACGTCTCGATAGAACGCTATCGTAGCGTCCATGTCTTCGGTGGTGAGTATGGGGGTCAGACGGCTGAAGGCAGCCGGAGAGCTGGGCATTCTAGCCAACGCTCCAGCCCAGCTCTGCCACGACGTCCTGCGCCTCGGCGATTTCGTCCTCGGAGCAAGGCAGGGTAGGGGGTCGCGGAGGTCCGACGGGGTTGCCCATCGCCGCCATGATTCCCTTCATCTGGCGGTATCCCCCCGACTTTGCGCCCGTCTTCGCTCCCCAGGGCCCGATGATGGAGCCCACGCGGTCTTTCTCCGCCTGCGCCTCGTCGTACTTGCCCGCTTCCAGGAGGTCCCATACCCCAAGATCGTGCTTCGGGTACGCCGCCACCCACGGGCTGATGTATCCTCGCCCGCCGTTCTTGTGACACCGCACGGGCTGGGCCGAGTTGTCGATCACGTTGAAGGTGCCCGCAAACTTCGTCATGTCGTCGTAGTCGATGTCCGTCCCCTCTGGAGCGCTCCACTTGAGCGCCACCACGTGCTCCGCGTCCTTCAACCGCAGCATCGTCTCGGCTCGCATGGCCTCAACCGACGCATCGGAGGTGAACCAGTGCGTGTTGTAGATCATGATGCCGATCTCGATGGCGTCGGAGATGTCCGTGTAGAATCGGACGAGGTCGTCCTGGTTGCTGTGGTGCATGAACGGAAGGTCGATCTGTAGCCCGATGGCTCCTAGGTCCTGAGCGCGCTTCGCGTCGTCGATTGTGTGCAGCGTGTTCTTCGGCTTGAGAGCGCAGATCACCTTGGTGTCAGCGTTGGCCGCCCGCACCACCGTCCGCAGCAGGTGCGGCCACTCGTCGTCGCTCAGGTCGGGCCCTTCGCCCATCGCCGCCGAGGTCTTGAGCGGAGATGTCCCCGTTCCGAGCCCTTGCTCCACCCACCACTGCGTGATCTCCGTTGTTCGCGCCAGGTCGAGGTTGAAATCGTCGTCCATCGGCGTCGGCAGCGTGGCGATGCACCCGCCGATCATCGTCTGCAATTCCTCCCGGTTCATTCCGTGCTCCTTAGACTATTCACGATTCATTTCGCAGAGTTTAGGGAAGGATGGTCCAGCTCACATCGGAGGCATTGCCCCACGTCGCGTGCGGCGGAGGTACCAAATTCCTCCTGCGGCGGCCGCAATCACCACGATAACGACAACCACGCCAATGAGGATCTGCGGAAGATTAGACTCCTCAGGCGTAGGTTCTCGCTCGAAGATGTTCCCGAACATGATGTACGTAATGCCCGCGTCTTCCCTCTCTTGAGGGTCAGCGAAGTTCGCCGCGAGCGCTAGGTCGGCAACACCGTCGCCGTTGAGGTCGCCTACCCCAATACCGGATCCCAGACTGTCAATGGGGTTTTCACCTTCGATGGCGACGTCGGCGGCGTCATCGAGGTTATATATCCCGGACAGGATTGGCCCCTTGATGACGAACACCTTGCCTGCTGCCCGGCTCCCGGCTGCGTCGGACTGCATGGAGCCGACGATGAGATCGTTGACGCCGTCGCCGTCGAGGTCACCGATGGCAAGCGTACTTGCGGACGCGTTGTCCCTCTCTTGCTCGCCTTGCAGGGTCACGTCCGCGATGGACTTGATTGGAATGCCGCCCTCTTCGTCCTGTGTAGCCAGTTCCTCCAACGCTGATGGGTCCAACGGGCCGAAGATTATGTGAGTCTCTCCGGCATTTTCGATGCCTCCGACGTCTGCACTCCGCGAGTTCACGGCTATGTCGTCAACACCGTCGTTGTTTATGTCGCCGATCGCGATTGACCCCCCCGCGGCGTCCCCGTTGCGGGTACTTCCGATGGTGCCGATGGAACCGAGAAGCTTTACGTCACTCCCGTCTCGCAAATCGATGTCGGAACCGTCCAACGGGCCAAGCACGATTTCCACGCCGCCCTTTCGTGATCCGTAGCCGCCAGGCGAACCGATTGCAATATCGAGTGCGCCGTCGTTGTTGACGTCTCCCGTGGCCAGGCCCTTCCCGGTGTTGTAGTTTCTGTGGGGCCCGAGAATGCGAAAGTCGGCAGCTTGGTCGTTAAGTTCCGTGGCGCTCGCGCCTGTAGGTTGAATTGGGCCAAATACTACGTAGATCAGGCCGGACTCGTGGCGAGTATCATCGACTCCCATTTCCTCCGAGCTAATGAGAAAGTCCGCGACGTTGTCGCCGTTTATGTCTTGGATCAGCACTGCTGACCCAATGCCCGCAGTGACGTCGAAGCCCTTGAGCTTGATATCCGCAGCGGACGACTCGGACAGAGTGCTGTCGATGGGACCGAGGAACCCGAATGCGGCCCCCGACCGAAATCGGCTGTCGAGGTCTGACTCGGGAGCGCCTACGAGAAGGTCGGCTTGCCCGTCACCGTTGATGTCCCCCACGGAAAGGCCATATCCGAACCAGTCTCTCTGCTCCCCGGCTATGGCAACGTCATACTCTTTTGCAACCTTGAGGATCAGCTGGTCCGTCTGCGCCGCTGAATTGCCTATGGCGAATATTGCCGCAATCAGGGCAATCAATAAGGATGCTGCAAGAACACCCCACTTCGGCATGCGCGTTCTATACAGCCCCATGTTTCTTAGCATTTGAGGGAATGGCTCCTCTAAAGGTTTCTTATTGGCTGCGGTGAAGTCTACCCTAGCTTCATTCGATTGACAATGCGCGGGCGCTTGGTTACGCCCATGCGTCGGTCATCTCCACCGAAACATCGCGCTGATAGGTCGGACGGATAACAAGCTCAGGGATGGAGCTGTTCTGCGGAAGCCGGGCGATGAGAGCGATGGCCTCGGCTACATCTTCCGGGCCAGCCATCGTCCTGCGCGCGTCCTTGCTCGGCGGAACAGGGCGCTTGTCCAGAAGCGGAGTCGTGATTTCGCCTGGGATGACTACGCTGGCCCGGATATTCGTGTCATTGAATTCCTCGTTCAGATGTCCCGTAAAGTTGATGACCGCCGCCTTGACCGCCGAGTAGATCATTCCGCCCAACAGGCCCGGCGTCACTCCCGCAAGAGACGATACGTTGATGATCGTGCCGGTGTCGCGCTCCAGCATTCTCGGCATCACCGCCTGCGTGCAGTATATCGAGCCGATCAGGTTGGAGTTTATGACCGAGGCGATCTCTTCCGGCGGAGTTGAAAGCAGTCTGCGGTGGGGTGAACTGTGACCTGCGTTGTTCACCAGCACGTCCACGGCGCCTCGTTCCCGCTCAATCTCCTCGACGACGCCGAATACGCCGTCTCGGTCCGCCACGTCCACGCCGTAGGCTGCGGCTCTCCCTCCTGACGCGGTGATATCAGCGCAGACCGCTTCCACCTTTGAAGGAGTCCTGCCAATCAGCCGGACGTCCGCCCCCTCGGAGGCGAACAGAGTCGCCGTCGCTTGTCCTATCCCGCTCCCCGCTCCCGTAATGAGGCAGG
Organism: Chloroflexota bacterium; assembly: GCA_028875495.1. Lineage (GTDB taxonomy): Bacteria > Chloroflexota > Dehalococcoidia > Lucifugimonadales > VXLM01 > VXLM01. The sequence goes on along the minus strand of JAPPDQ010000278.1, from coordinate 1,762 downwards.
TCTTATCTTCAAGCGTCATGGTCGAACTAAACCGTGGTTCTTTGTCAACGCGTACCGGTCGCACCGGAAAATATGGCTATGAACATCACCGCGATCATCGAAAGCGCAACAATGAGCAGCGCTCCGCCGCAGGCGATTGCAATGATCTTGAACCGGCCCGCAAGGCTTTCGTCCTCATCGTGAAAGCTGTCGTAATCAATCTTCTTCTTCAGTTAGCTTCGCAAATCGCAACCTGCTACCCAGCACCGAGGAAGATGAACAATGTCATGCCGGCCGCGAAGAGCACCGCGAACAGGACAGCCGCGCCGCAGGCGAGCAGAACGCCCTTCAATCCGCTAAGCCAGCTCTTCTCCGTGAGCGATGGGCTGTCGAACCGCGCTCTCTGGCGCGCCAGCGGGTCCTCGGTGATCTCCGAGGTGACGGTCTCGAACCGGGGGCTCTTGCTGAGTGCCCTGCCCGAAGTGACGGGCGCGGCGCTCGCCGTTTGGGGCATGGCCCCTGCCTCCCGCTCGACTCGGAACGAGGCCCGCATCTTCGTAATCTCTTCACCCGTGGTCGGTATGTCGCCATACTGCGCGCGGTTGAACGCTTCCGTCGCCGGTTCGACAAGCTCGTTCGGGAAGACGCGCCTCAGGTCTCGCCGGAACTCATTGGGCGTATAGTGGTCGGGCCGCGGCACCTCGTTCTGCTCCGCCGTCGTGAGCATCTGGTAGTACAACCGGAGAGCCTCGACGACTCCCGGAGGTCCATCCGGCAATCGGAAGACCCTGCGGCCTGCCCCCTTGAACAGGTCTCGGACGTTCGACATGAAGTCCGAGAACAGGTCCCCAATGTCCGACGCGAAATTCATCTCGTCGAAAAGCGACTCACGGTCGGCGTCATCGTCGTCCTTCTTGAGCTTCTTCGCGATCTTGCTCGCTATGACATACAGGAAGATGCTGATGACGATTATTGTGGTAACTACCAGCCCGTAGCGTACGAACTGCAGCATATATAAGAGGAAGTCAGGAGCTCGCGGATCGCTGGCCCCGCCGCCCCCGAATCCGAAGTCCTGCGACGGCCCGACCGTTGGTGTCGGAGTAACGGTCGCCTCAGGCCCAAGTTCGAGCTCGACGGGCCGCGAGAATACCGCGGCGATCACGGTGTTGACGCCCTCCAGCGCGAGGATGATCGGAAAGCTGACGATGAGGAGCAGGCCCTCCACCACTCTGCTGAAGACGAACCGAATGGGCGATGTTACCCACTCGACGAAACTCTCCTGCAGGAAGCCGAACATTCCACCCGCGACGAGTATGCCGACCACCGCGAGGCCGATCACCTTAGGCCACGTCCTCGTCTGTGCGGAAGTCGAGGTCTCCGACACGAGGTGTCCGACGTTCAGGCCCACCAGTCCGGCGCCGAAGAATATGAGCACCATCGCGAAGACGTTTGGATGCTCCGGGCGCATGATGCCCATTATGGCCGAGAAGCCGATGAAGAACAGGCCCAGCCGGAAGCTGAGAGTGAGGCTCCTGTCGGGGGACGAGACCATGGCAAGTCGGATTCCGCGGAACCACAACCCTACGGCCAGTATGCCTCCCGCTACGCCGTGAAAAGTCTTGCCCTGCTCCTTGAGCGTGGAGTCGATGAGCTTGGCGATCCAGTCAATCGTGAAGCCCTGATCCGGATCAAATGCTGCGGCCATCACCAAGTATGCTAAAACTACCCCGAATAGAGTAGCCCCGAAGTAAAACACTTCGAACGCTTGGAATTGCTTCCAGCG
>JAPPDQ010000440.1 GCA_028875495.1 Chloroflexota bacterium | reverse complement strand
CACGTGCGCGCCGAATGCGAGGCGGGCGGTCGCGGCGTCCTCACTCTCTCGGACGACCTCCGGGCCCTCGCGGCTCAATATCTCCGGCACCGCCCCTTGCAGGACGGCGACCTCGTCGTCATCGAGAAGGTTCGGGAAGAAGAGGTATCCGCGGCTATCGAACTCTTCGATCTGCGACTCGTCGAGATTCATGGCGTGCCTCTTCGCGGTAGGATCGTTGGGGCGCTATTGTAGTGCGTTTCACGAATGAGTGGCAAACGGCCGTGGTCGGGGAAAAGCGCTCGCTACGTTCGAAATGACCTGCGGCGAGGTTGTGTAAGGCCAGGTCGGTTGGTAGAATCGAGATGCGGGCGGGCGTAACTCAGTGGCAGAGTGTCTGCTTCCCAAGCAGAAAGTCGGGGGTTCGAATCCCCTCGCCCGCTCCAGAACCCTCCCCGTCCCGCGTATCCGCTTAAGACCTTCTATATGCCGTTCTCAGGCGGCAGCTGGCGGATGGCGGCGAGGGACTCGGATGATCCTCGCTCCACGCGGTTTCCAGCTAGGAAGACGTCCTCCACGTTCCAGAGGTTGCGGATGTCAGCAGTCGGGTCGCCGTCGAGGATGACGAGGTCGGCCTCTTTGCCGGCTTCGAGGGTACCCACCTTGTCGTCCATGTCGAGGGAGCGGGCCGCGTCGCCGGTGACGGAGTAGACGCCCTGCTCGTTCGAGTAGCCGGACATGACAAGGCACTCGGTCTCGTAGGCGGTGTTGCCCAGCATATAGTTGCCCCAGGACGAGTCGGAGCCGGTGATGACCTTCGCCCCCATCTCTATGAGCCGCCGGCAGTCTTCTATGCGCACGTCGAATTCTCGAAGCTCTTCATCGAGCTCGGCCTGCTGCTGAGTGGTGAGTCCTTCTTGTTCCTTGCGGTGCTGGAGCGTCCAGATGCGGGCGCGGAACACGTGGAGGGTGGGGTTCACGTAGGCGCCCTGCCGTACGATGCGCTCAGCCACCTCCTCGTCGAAGTAGTTCGTGCCGTCCGCACGCTTAAAGACGCAGTGGATAATCATGTCCACCTCAGCATCGAGGGAGTTGGCGGTGCCTTGCGTAGACAGACAGTGCGCGGCGGTGGGCTTACCGAACTTGTGGGCCTCGTCGGTGATGGCGAGCAGCTCATCGACGTTGAAGGATGGGCGCATGGTGAACGAGGTGGCAGTGCTGCCGCCGGTGGCCGTGATCTTGATGTAGTCGGCGCCCTCTTTGATGAGTTGTCGCGTCATGGCGCGTGTCTCGTTCGGTCCTGTTGCCTCGGAGCCGAAGTAACCCATGTGGCCGCCGATGATGGATACGGGACGTCCGCACAGGTGCATTCGAGGGCCGATGGTCAGTCCGTCGTTCACGGCGTCGCGGAGGCGGAACATCGTCATGTTCTTCGGGCCGTTCTCACGGATGGTGGTGACGCCGGAGAAGAGCGCCTTGCGGGCGTTCCTCGCGGCCTGGACGGTCAGGATTTCGTCCGGGTAGGTGGCTACCTCGTCGCCGACGCGACCGTCCCCGAAACCCACGTGGTGAGTGTGTGCGTCGACCATGCCGGGCATGAGGGTCTTGTTTGGGTAGTCCAGGGTCTCGACTGATGCGCCATCGGGCGCGGCCACTTCGCCCTGTCTGCCGACGGTAACAACCTTCGAGCCTTGGACGAGGACTGCGCCGGACGGCACGGATGGGCCGCCTCGTCCATCGACGAGCGTGCCTGCATGAATGAGCTTGAATTGGGCACCCGGATGCTGCATTAAGAAGGAAGCCTTGCCACTTTGGACGCTAGCTCTTTTCTCCGTCCGCCGCAGGTTCGTCAGCGTCGTTCTCTTCGGGCGAATCTTCCGTCGCACCGCCCATGCGCTTCTGAAAGTAGTCGGCGATGTCCATTTGGGCAGGAACGTAGACGAGGGTGGCGATGGCCCCGTTTTCAAGCATGATGTCGACATGCTGGAATCCCAATGCCCTGCCGAACATGCCGAACCTGGCGCGAGTGTCCTTCAGGCGATTGAAGGGGATCAGGTAGCGGCGGGTCTGCAGGATGCCGCCGCGCTGGTAGATAAGCGCCTCTTCGGTGAGGTAGTACCTTGTGCGCCGCCACTGCCAATACTTCGGTATGACGATGACGAATACGAGCACCGCAGGCGTGAAGGGGTCGGGGAAAACGCCGACCGCGAAGATGATGACGACGATGGCGAGCAGCCACCAAGATGACCAGAGCCAAGCGTACTGGACTTGGGCGACTTCGATGGCGTCGTCAGGGACTTCCGGTTCCTGCGGCCGTTGGGGCTGCTGGGGCTGTTCTTCTTCGCTGTTCATCCGAACCTCCGTTGCCGACAAAGGGTATCGTGTTTGGCAGCATGAGGTAAAGTGTGCCGGTCCGTGGAGAAGCGTAACTGTTCAGAGTTCGTGAGAAACCCCTACTAAAGCAACGCAACGTCATACCGGCGAAGGCGGGTATCCACAGGGGGAGGGGTGTTCATCTCACCAAGACTGAACAGTTACGGACAAGCGATCGGTCTTTCAAAAGCCAAGTGGATTGTTCTATAATGTCACGCAGTACACGTACGAAGCGAAGGATGAACATGGCCAAGAGAACCGAAGGTGACGAAGGAGTTTCCAGGAGAGGATTCCTGAAGAGCGCCTTAGTCGGCTTGGGGAGCGGCGCGGCCATACTAACCATCATGGGCGGGCGAGGGCTGCTTGCTCGAAAACGAAGAGCGGTCGCGGAGTTCCCGGACGACTCGATCTTCGCTCCCGCCAGGAATCGTACCGACCGCACTTAGGTCTCCGGTCGCTCTTCTCTCCTCATTTCGCTTCTATTCCCTCGTTGACTGCTCACTGTTGTGAGTCTTGTATCCAGTCGCCGTGATGCAGGCGCATTCGTTTTTCAATTCCGGAATCCCGCTTTCACGCACGGACGTATAACCTATCGAGTATGCAACGCCCTCCAACCTAACCGTTAGGCCTTCCGTATACCGGCATCCGCCGGGTACGACAAACCGGGGATAGGGAATGACTGGAGCAGATGTCAGGGCCGGCGGAACGACTTGGTAGTGGGAGATGAGGCTGCACGGCTTGATATCGGTTGCCATGATATGTACGCCTTTGATATATGATAGCTTGACTCAGGCGAGCCCACGTTACTCAGGGATGCCGACACGGCAAGCGACGGCCGGTTGGCGAGGACCACGGAGACAGGGTTCTCGAAAATGAAACTGGGAAGGATAGGGCGACAAGTCCGCACACTGGTCATCGGCTCTGCGCAGGGCGACCAGCGGAGGAACGGCCTTTGGAACGACCGAGTTCGGGCCGCTTCCCAGCTTGCGCTTGGCAACTCGACCGGAGACGGAAGGCGGGCCGGTCGAGTAGCCCGTGAGGCCGTTCGCGGGGCGATCGGAGCGCTGGCGGAGATCGGGGGCGAGGCGAGCGGGATCGCGAGGGACGCCGTCATGGGCGTTGTCCAGGGCACCTCGGGTTCTTCCAAGCCTGCTACACCGCTGATCAGAGAAGCCGTAGAGGGGGCGATCCGCGGTTCCCTCGAAATGGGCGTGGATATTCAGACCGCGGGGACGGACGCGGTTGAGGGAGCGATCGAGGGAGCCGTCTTTGTCGGGGTGGAGACGGACAGGGCGGTATCCGAAGCGTCATACAGCGCATTTGAAGCCATCACCGGGGTTGGCGTCGACGTCGGCAGCGCGGCGAAGGCGGCCATCGTCGGGGTCATCACCGGCGTGTCGGCAACGGGAGGGAATGTACCCCAGGCCGCGCGTGACACGGCCAAGCTCCTCATAAACAACGTGTCGGGCGACTCCGCCCAATTAGCGTATGTTGCCCAGAGCGTCGTGGAAGGCGCACTGGAAGTGCAGAACGTCGACCACGTCTTCACCGTCAGTTATGTTGGGAGGGCGGCCGAAGGGGCCATTGACGGCGCGTACGATGTGAGCGAGGAGGTGGGAGACGAGGTACGCCTCGCGATCGCGGCTATGTTGGAAAATCCGCGGGTACACGTGGGGCCGGCAACCGCTCCGCTCCTGCAAGGCCTCGCCGAGCGTGTCTCCGTGTATCACCCCCAGGGGCCGTTGGCGTGGAGAATCAAGGCGCTCTGGTACGCGGGATGGTCGCTTGCAAGAATCGGGGGCATCGACCTCGCCGCGTCATTGGCATTCTTTACCCTGCTGTCATTCTTCCCGCTGGTAGCGATCGTCATCCTGATCTTCTCTGCGTTTGCCGATCCTGAAACTATCGAGACAGAGCTTGCTCACGTATTCCTCTTCTTCTTCCCGGCGTCAGGGGACTTCTTCAACAACTCCGTCGGTTACTTATTTAACTCTCGCGTTGCGGCCAGCATCGTGGCCATCGTCGGCATCGTGATCGGGGCGAACGGGCTGTTCATGGCGGCCAACCGGTCCGTCAACCGCATATTCGGGGCGGAGCCGCGCAGGCTCGTTACCACAACCCTGCTGCAGGTCGTGTTGACCGTCGGCATCATGTTGCTCTTCCTAACCTCAATAGGGCTGACGCTTGTGTTTCAGATTGCCCTTAGCATAAGCTCCGCGCTCCCTCTCGTCAGTTGGCCGGTCAACCGCGCGGTCCTCCTGGTCACCGAATTGATCTCAGGTGTTTTGCCCATATTCATGACGATGTTTGCGTTCGGAATCGTCTACCGGGCCCTGCCGAACACCCACGTGCCCTGGCGGGACGCCACCTTTGGCGCGATCATTGCGGTCGTGCTGTTCGAGGTGGGAAAGCACATCTTCTTCTGGTTCGGCAATATAACGGGCCAGCAGAACCTCATCTATCTGCCGTTTTCGTCCGTCGTTCTGCTGCTGATCTGGGCGTTCATAGGGGGAATCATCTTCCTGTTTGGGGCCAGTATCACTAACGAAGCATCGAGCAACCGGCCGAAGGGAATCGAAGGAACGAGGGAGGCGTCGAGTCCCGAACGAGAGGACGAAGGTCGTTCCGAGTCGTTTCATGCAACGCGATTCCGTTGACACTGGCGGGATCGTTCATGTAGAATTCCCTTGAAATCGGCATGAGTTTTAGGACTCCATCCTGTACGTAATCCACGCCCCGCAGCACAGACCGATGCGCGGGGTTTTTTCTGGTTTCGCCTCATTCGCGAACGCACTGATGCGGGTGAGCGCCGTCTCAAGGGGGGCACGAGTTGCGGACGACAGACTTTAGGATACGAATAGCCGGTGAGGGCGGTCAGGGACTGCTTTCAGTCGCCGAGGGCTTCGCGTCCGCCAACGTGCAGGCCGGATATCACGCGCAAACATTCGCTACCTTCCCTTCCCAGATCACGGGCGGGCCGACCTGGTTCCAGGTTCGCATTTCCACTGAACCGATACTGAGTCGCGGCGATCAACTCGACGTGCTGGTCGCATTCAACGAGCACGCCTACGAAGCCCACAAGGACGAGGTCCGAGAGGGCGGAGTCGTTGTCTACGACTCCAAGGCGTTCCAGATGGATGACAACGGTTCAAGCCTCGGCGTCCCGTTCGATCAGCTGGGCAGGTCGACGGGCAACCCAAGGGCGGCGAACATGGTTGTCATGGGAATGCTCGCGGGCCTGATGAACATGCCGCAGTCGATCCTGGAAGAGTTCGTCAAGCAGCGCTGGGGCAACGTAGCTCGCTATGGCGAGAAAACGGTGCCGCAGAACATCCATGGCCTGACGCTCGGACGAGAAGAGGCGATGAAGAGCGGCTTCAGCTTGGGAGAGCTTGCTCCGCCCAACAAGCCGGACTACGACCAGATATTCCTGAACGGCAACGAGGCCGTCTGCCTCGGGGCCGTGCATGCGGGACTCAACTTCTACGTCGGATATCCGATCTCACCCGCGACGACGATCCTCGTCTGGATGGAGCGTTGGCTGAGCGGCGACGACAAGACCGCCTACCAGGTCTCCTCGGAGATCGAGGCAATCAACGCGATCGTCGGAGGCGGGTACGCGGGCAAGAAGGCCATGACCGCCACGGCGGGCCCGGGATTCTCGCTGATGAGCGAGGGACTGGGATTCGCGTGGATGGCGGAGATTCCGCTCGTGGTCTGCGACGTGCAGCGCGGCGGCCCGGCGACCGGTCTTCCCACGAAGACGGAACAATCTGACCTGTTCGCGGCGATGCACCCGGCGCACGGCGACGTGAGCCTTCCCGTGATCGCCCCAGGATCGGTCGAGGAGTGCTTCTACGCCACCGTAGAGGCCTTCAACTGGGCCGAGAGATACCAGGGCCCCGTTATCCTCCTGAGCGAGCACTCGCTGTCGGAGCGCAAGCAGAATGTCCGCAAGCCGGACCTGGATGCGATACCCATCGAGGACCGAACGGTCTATCACGGCGCAAACGGGACCAACGGCTACCACCGCTACGAGCCGCGAGAGCTGTCCCCGATGCCCCTGCCCGGCGGTCCCGGCAGCTATGTCGCCAACGCGAGTGAGCACGACGGCATGGGCGACACCACCCACCTGCCCGAACGCCACATCCAGATGACGGAGCGCCGGTTCGGCAAGCTGAAGCTGCTCGAGACCGGCACTTACGAGTCGGAAAACACTGGCGCCTCGGTTGCCCTGATGCCTTGGGGCGGCTCTAAGGGCCCCACCCGCGAGGTGTGGCAGCGCATGACCGAGGAGGGAACGGCGGACAACCTTGCGTGGTACTACACCATGTACTTGAACCCGCTGCCTCCCGCACTGCTGGACGAGCTCCGGGAGAAAGAACTGGTCATCGTACCTGAGCTCAACTATCAGGGACAGTTCTCGTCGTATCTGCGGTCTCTGGGCGTACGCGCCGAGTCCATCACGCAGTACACGGGACTGCCGTTTGCAATTAGAGATTTGACTGAAAGAATCGAGGAGCGGATTGGCGTTGCCGAGAAGGAGGGAGTCGCGGTATGAGCGAAAAGAATCCCGAATATGATTTCAAGTGGTGCCCCGGTTGTGGCGACTTCGGCGTTCGCCGGGCACTGGAGCAGGCGGTAGCGCGACGGCTCGTCGAAGCCGAGGAGCCGATAGAGCAGACCGTCGTAGTGGCCGGCATTGGATGTTCCGGCAACCTCGTCCACCTGTTGGAAGGAGACCAGCCCTTCGGCATCCACGGCCTGCACGGTCGCACTCTACCTGTAGCATTCGGCGTCAAGACGGGTCGCCCCGACCTGAATGTCGTCGTGGTCGCCGGTGACGGGGACTTTCTCAGCATCGGCATGGAGCACATCGCGCCGCAGGCACAGCGCAACCTCAACGTCTGCGCCGTCGTCATGGACAACGGGGTCTACGGCCTGACGAAGGGCCAGAGCTCCCCTACCAGCGAGCTTGGGATGATCACGAGCTCGACTCCCTTCGGCAAGGCGGAGGAGGGCCTCAACCCTCTCAGGCTGTATCTGACGGTCGGCGTGTCGCACATCGCTTCGGCCCTGTCGAGCAAGATCAAGGACATGGCGAACATGATCTACGACGCCATGGAGTACCCCGGCTTCGCGGTGGTGCACGTCCAGTCGCCATGCACGGAGTACAACGACACCTACAAGATACTCAAGGGTGAGCCCCGCAAGGGCATACCCGGTAGGGCGTGGGACATCCCGGACGATCACGACCCCTCCAGTATCGACGCGGCCGCAAGCCTTCTCGAACGCGACGGCATACCGCTCGGTCTCGTATTCCAGGCGGAGCCCCAGCCGACCATGAACCAGCGGCTGATCGATCTCAAGACCAAGGCCAAGGCCCTGACCACGGAGCAGATGGTAGCCTCGTACGGCGTCTAGGACTTCCCTGACGGTTGAAAGCAACGATGCCCCGGATGGGACTGCCCGCCGGGGTATTTTTGTTTCCGTCGCGTCATCCGACGGCCTCAAACTAGCCCATTTCGCCTGCCGATGGTATATTTTGTGACTACGATCCGCTAGGTACCGGAGAAGCAGATGGACATTGCGATAACGAAATCCCCAACCGCGGCAACACGCTCGAAACCCGCCGACGCCGATCTCGGTTTCGGCCAGATACTCACGGACCACATGTTCCTGATGGACTACTCCACGAGTCGAGGCTGGCACAGCCCGCGTATCGAGCCGTACCACGACCTGACCCTCGACCCGGTAGCGATCGTCCTGCACTACAACCAGCAGGTCTTCGAGGGGCTTAAGGCGTACCACCTGCCGGACGGCGGCATCGGGCTGTTCCGACCGGACAAGAATGTCGAGCGGATGAACGCCTCGACCGAGCGGATGGTCATGCCCTCGTTCGACGCCGAGGTGTTCCTGGCTGCAGTGAAGGAGCTTGTGGTGCTCGACCGCTACTGGCTTCCGACCTCGGAGGGCACTGCGATATACATCAGGCCGACTATGATAGCCACCGAGGCGGCTCTAGGCGTCCAGCCTTCGGAGACCTACCTGTTCTTCATCGTGCTCAGCCCTGTCGGGCCGTACTACAAGGAGGGGTTCAACCCCACACGCATCTTCGTCTCGGACGAGTACATTCGCGCGGCGCGGGGCGGCGTCGGGAACGCCAAGACCTCAGGCAACTATGGCCCGACCCTGTACGTGTCCGAGGAGGCCAAGGAGAGGGGCTATACGCAGGTCCTGTGGCTTGACGCCGTGGAGCGAAAGTACGTCGAAGAGGTGGGCACGAGCAACATCTTCTTCGTGATCGACGATGAGCTGGTGACGCCGAGTTTGTCCGGCTCGATACTCTCCGGGGTGACCCGCGACTCGGTGATGCAGGTCGCACGCAGCTGGGACATCGAGGTCACGGAGCGGCGCGTCTCGATGGAAGAAGTCGCCGAGGGCTGCCGGAGCGGCAAGATCAGCGAGGCGTTCGCGACCGGCACCGCGGCGGTGGTCTCACCCATCGGCGAGATCGGCTACATGGGTGAGGACATCCCCGTCGGCGAGGGCGAGACCGGCCCGCTGGCGCGACGTCTATACGACGAGATCGTCGGCATCCAGTACGGCTACAAGGACGACCCCTTCGGCTGGCGGGTGCAGATAGCGTAGAGGTTATCACCTCCCGTCCGTCTACGCCCTCGGCGTCCTGACGTACTCTTCGAGGTATCTCCGCACGACCATGCGCGCGCGGTGCAGGCGCGACTTGAGGGCCGAGACGGTGATGTCGAGTGCCTCAGCCGCCTCCGCGTTGGACAGACCCTGAACGTCCCGCAGGACGAGGGCGGCCCGCAGGTCGGGTTCGAGCAGATCGATACCCTCGCGAAGCTTGTCGCCCAACTCCGAGTCGAGCGCGTCCTTGTGCGGGTTCTTCGTCCAGTCGATGACCTCCATGTCATCGACGCCGGTATTGGTGAGTGTGCGGTCCCTCTTGGTCTTTCGCAGGCGCATCAGGGCGGCGTTCATCGTTATACGATAGAGCCAGGTGGTCACGTGGGACTGCCCGCGGAAACGGTCGTATGCGCGGTATGCCGACAGGAAGGCGTCCTGCGTCACGTCCTCGGCCTCTTGGGTGTTCCCCATGACGCGGTACGCCACGTTGTAGACGAAGTCGGAGTGCTGCTCGACGATGGAGTCGAAGTCTTCGAGATCTCCTGCGGGCGTACTCTGTTCGTGGGCGGGTGGAGTCAAACGTGAACTCCCGGATACCGGAAGGACGAGCGAAGCGTCCCGCAACTTATGGAACCGAACTCAGGTCCCTTGCATCCAATTGTAGGTGAACGGGCCTGTAAAGCGAAAGCGGGCCCTACTCTAGGTGGTAGAGAGTACCTAGAGTCTTGTGTCAGAGATTCATCGAACAAATCAGCGCGTGTAATTCCCCCCGCCCGTCGTGGTAGAGGGCTAGGGTGAGGGTGACTCCCGGGAACACACCCATCCGCTTTATACAC
>JAPPDQ010000081.1 GCA_028875495.1 Chloroflexota bacterium | reverse complement strand
GGAAAATAGAAGCTGCTGCCAGCTGCGTTCCCCGGCAAGGATGGCCTCTAACAGAGCGGGCCGCTCATCCTCAATCCGAGACACGTTGGCAATCAGCAAATCGACTTGTTGACCAATTCGCTCCACCCTGCTGACATAGCCCCGACCTTTCAGCCCCGACAGACGTTCGGCCAATTGGGCCTCATTGCTGGCGATGGCGGCCCTCGCCTCGGCTATGCTTTCGGGATTCATCCGGGAATTGGTTGGCACGGATGCCGCCGACGCCACTATGCTCGATAGCTTGTCTACCGCGGCGATGTCCGCTAGGATCTCGGCGTTTCCGCTGCTCTGGTTCTGGGCCTCCAGGTCGTCAATGACCAGCCAGCCGGCCACCCCCAAAGCGATGATTATTGCCAGCGCGCCGATGAGCAGGAGCGCAGTTACGCGGGCTTTTGCCATCACCGCGCACCTGCCAGCTTGTTAACCAGGTGGTAATTCCCGTCATCTCCTATGACGGTCACGAATACTGCGTCCGATCCCTGGTTGTCACCCGGACCGAACTGGAGCGTCATCCCATGAAAGTCAATCGTCCCCGAGTTTCGCAGGACGTCGAGGAAGCAGTCGCGACTGAGATCCTTGCCACACTTTTCAAGACCCACGATTGCCAGTCGCCCTGCCAGGTAGCCCTCCAAGGAGACGAATCCCGGCACGGCATTGGCGTCAAACGCCTCCAGCGCATCGCGATAGGCGGCAACGGCGGGAACGCTGGTGTCATCGGGCAGCGGCACTACCTGGGTGACGTAAACGCCGGCGCCATCCGACCCCAACTCTTGCGCCAACGCGTTGCTGCCCACGAATGAAACCGCCATAAATACAGGGTCTATGTCCTCACGGGCTACGGTAATCGCCTTGGCAACCGGAGCGTACGCCCCAATCATGATGATCGCTTCGGGATCGGCTTCCACGATGTTGAAAACAGCGGCCTTCACCGCATCGCTGTTGCGCTGGTAGTACCAGGAAGCTGCCAGTTCCAGACCGCGCCGCTCCAGCGCGTCGACTACTCCGTCCAGCCCGGATTGGCCGTAGGAGTCGTTCTGATACATCACGGCGACGCGGGTTATTCCCAAGTCTTCTGTCAGGCGCGCCACCATCTCTTCCGCCTCCTGGCGGTATGAAGCCCGCAAGTTCACCACGTTCTCCAGATCGGGGTCCCGGAGGAAACCGGCGCCGGTAAAGGGGGCAATGAATGGTACACCTTGCGCGTTGGCCAGTGGCGACGCCGCGCGGGAGGTGGGTGTTCCCACCTCTCCAATCAACGCAAAAACACGTTCTCTGGTAATCAGAGTCAGCGTCGTGCCATAAGCCAGGTGCGGCTCATATTGGTCGTCCAGGGTTGTCAGCTCCAGCTTCCTGCCATGAACCCCACCCTTCTGGTTCTGTTCGTTGAACGCCGCCTGGATTCCCAACCGCATCCCCTGGCCCAGCGCCTGCGCTGGGCCGCTGAATGCCGCCGACTGCCCGAACAACACTTGTGAGTCGGACACCCCTGGGACTCCCTCGTCCATCATCGGGGCGCTGGTCTCCAGATCACCCGTGGGCGTCGGGACCTCTTTCACCGTGTCTCGACAGGCCACCCCTAGGACTATTGCCAAAAGAGCAAACATCGTTGCCGTCATCATGATGCGGAAGAACGTTGCATTGACTCTTATCATCTTGTAACCATTCCCCTGTGAAGATATCTGATCGTCTTGCCGGATAGAGTTCCAGAGTATGTGATTAACTCTCCGCTGTGCTATGTAATACCTCATTAGCGAAGCTCGGCATTTATGCTAAAGAGACGAAGTGTCAATACTCTTTTGGCGAGGCCCAGCGTAGCTATGAATAGTCTACCTGTCAAGCATGTTCGTCTAGTCAGACGACTTGGCAAGATCGACCATCGAATCGCCTCCGTTGACAACCCGGCGCGGCGAAATGCTCTCCGACCTCATCGCTTTTATTTACGAGGCCGACCCCGATGTTGTCGAGACATGGAAACGGAGAGGCACTCTTGTCTGGAGGCATAAAAGCATCCAAGGTATCGGCACGCTCAGCACTGACAATAGCCCACCAAGCTACATGCGGATCTCCCACCGAAAAGTTCGCAAATCGGTCTTGGCAGGCCCACCAGTTTGTAGCTAAGATTTGCGGAGGCTCGGCCACTCCTTCGGCCAAATGCAGGTCACGTGGATCGAGGCCGGCTCCGACCTGAACCCATCCACACGTCCACCGCGTAGTGGCGCACCTACTTCTACCGGTATCAAGTCTTGCATGGGCAGGCCGGCTCTGGCATGCTGCGCCGTGGGAGATACCTTGAATAGTCCAGGCAGTATCTACAGGACCATCGTCTGCCCGGCCTCAGAGCACCACCCGCGCTACAACAACGGCTCGGTCGTCACGCTCGATGACCGCTCGTTGCTGCTCGTCTACCAATGCTGGTACACGTCCGGTAGCGGGGACGCCTCGCCCAGCCGAGTCGAGGGCAAGCTCTCCTCGGACGGCGGACGCACCTGGGGCACCGAGTTCATTATCAAGGAGTCCTACGAGCCGGAACTCTATCTCGGCGGTGGCCGCCGCATCGGTAGCCCCAGCCTGCTCAAGCTCGAATCGGGGCAGATGCTGTTATTCCATGACGTTATGAACTCTGAACGCGATCACCGCAACTTCCTAAGCCGCTCAAGCGACGACGGGCTGACCTGGAGCCAAAGCGTTCCCATAATTGGCAGAGTGGGCTACTACGTCATCAACAACGACCGGGTAATCCTCCTCTCGTCCGGCAGGATTCTCGCCCCGGTGGCAGACCACGGAGGCCCGTTCGACCAACGGGGCGTCTCTTTCGGTCTCTACTCCGACGACGAAGGGCGTACCTGGACCAGGGGATCAGGGCAAGTCGTGGTCAATGGAGACGCGGGGGCGCAGGAACCCGGCGTCGTAGAGCTGCGCGACGGCCGCGTGCTCATGTTTATCAGGACCTCGCTCGGCAGGCCGCACAAATGCTACTCGGAGGACGGCGGCGATACCTGGTCGAGTCCCGAGCCGATGAGCGTATGGTCTCCCACGTCGCCCCAGGCCATTCGTCGCATCCCGTCCACCGGCGACCTGTTGATGGTCTGGAACAACACCTCCGGTGGATTGCGTTCCCCGCTAACCCTGGCTGTCTCCTCCAATGAGGGTCGGACGTGGGGACATATGCTGGACATCGAGACCGAGCAGGGACACACCTACTCCTATCCCAGCATCCTGTTTCAAAACGATGAAGCGGTGCTGACCTACTATGACCACGACGCTACAGCACAGGCCAAGGACGTCGTGTCCAAATCTCCTCAGGCTACCGGGTGGCGCGGCCTCGTCTCCCTCAAACTGGCAATAGTCCCGTTGGCCCGCATCTACTCGGCGTAGCAGCGTCTGCCGACCTTACGAGAAGTGCATTGCCATCTGCCTCTCCCGACCAGGAACCGAGCGGCTATGTCCTCTATCACCCACCAGCTACACTGGCAAACGCCCCAGAACGACGGAGCGGATCTGTAGACTGCTTTCCTTATGTTCCTACGCCAGTCGCCGATGTTACCCGAGGGTGAATTCTTCATTGGCTTGTTCAGGCCACACTCAGCGGCTCGATCTGGCGATCCGAGCGATGAGGGAGCCGATATCTGAATAGCGGTGCTCTACGCCGCCCATCTTCAATCGCCAGGTGGGTGTATCCGCTGAATCGTCGGCGACTATCTCAACGTCTATCGACTCGCCGGCAACTCGGCTATCGAGAATCCTGAATCCCTCACGTTCCAGTGCCCGGCGCATCCACATTCCGGAGAGTCCATCCGCCATCAGCAAGGCATTGCCTGTGGCCGGGATGCGGGGCCTGAAGCCCCCGATGTCGGAATCGAAGATAAGCTCAGAGCTGGAGAACGTGGACTGTAACGCTCCCCGCAGTATGAGGTCTTCGGGAGCGCCATGTTCAACTTTGCCCTCAGGGGTGATCAACCACAGTGTGTCAGCAGCCCTCAACACCAAGTCCAGGTCGTGAGTGGACATAAGGACTGCCAGACCCGTTTCGCGGGTCAGCCGCTTCAACAGACCCGTTATCTCAACACGAGTGGGCAGGTCCAGAAATGCAGTGGGTTCATCCAGCAGCATGACGGTGGGCTGCTGGGCAAGAGCCCGTGCAATCATCACCCTCTGGCGCTCCCCGTCACTCAGCTCGGAGATGTCACGCGCCGCCAGATCATGGGAGCGTGTTGCGCCTATAGCCCACTGGATAATCCTGTGGTCTTGAGGCGTTAGCCTTGCCGTCCAACCGGTGTACGGATAGCGCCCCAGGCCCACCAACTCATAGGCTGTTAGACGGCCCACGGTGAGACGATCTGTGAGTACAACGCTCAACAGGGTTGCCAGTGTGTGATTGCTCAGATGGTGAATGTTGCGTCCATCGATCTCCACACTTCCATCAAGGAGCGGCTGCATCCTGCCGAAAGTTCTGAGCAGGGTTGACTTGCCGGTGCCATTGGGACCAAGCAGACCGACGAATTCGCCCTGGTGCAGCTCTAAATCCACACCTTCAAGGACAGTGCGATGCCTTTTGGGGCCTGCTCTATAACCGACGGCAAGAGAATGTGCGGCCAGCGCGACTTCGTTCACAGGGCGAAGCCCCTTCTCGCCTTCAGCAGCACCCAAATGGCCACCGGTCCTCCAAACAATGCTGTCGCTGCGTTTATGGGAAGATTGAGGCTGCTATTTGGGAGTTCGGCGAGTATTCCGCAGGCTAACGCGATTGCGATTCCGACCAGTATGGAGCCGGGGACCAGGATTCGATGGTCGGACGTGCCGAATACTCCGCGAGCGATGTGAGGTATCGCAATGCCGAGAAACCCTATAGGCCCCGCATAGGCCACAACCGCTCCGGCCATGAGAGAAGCGCTGCCCATGATTACGACTCTTGCCCACTTCACGTTGAGCCCCATGCTCTGGGCATAGTTGTCTCCAAGAAGCAGGGCGTTCAGCGGCTTGATCGTGAGAACGGCCAATACCAGTGCTATCCCAATTGAGGACGACATGTAGGGCATCTCTCCCCAGCGAACGCGAGTGAAGCTGCCCAAGCCCCACTCCACGAACTCCCTGGTCTCCTGCTCGTTGGCAAAGAAAATGAGGATGGTTACGATAGCGCCAATCAGCGAAGCCATCACAACTCCCAGCAGCAGCACTACTACCATATCCCCGACTCTGGACGCGACAATGAGCATGACCGAAAGTACCGCCGCGGCGCCAAGAGCCGCGCCTGCTACTGTCCCAAGATTGGTGAAGAAGTTGCCGCCAACTCCTGAGAAAACCCCTGCGGAGGTCGGACTCACGAGAATTACCAGCGCCACGCCAAGGCTGGCTCCGGACGACACTCCCAGGGTGAATGGACTAGCCAGGGGGTTCCTGAACACGGTCTGCATTTGCAGGCCCGCGAGACCCAGGGCGGTACCGACCAGCATGGCGGTCAAGACCCTTGGAAGCCGGATGTCCATGACGATGGTCTGCCATGACCTCTTCTCGGCTTCGCCCCCAAGCAGGATGGTCAAAACCTGGTCAACCGGTATGCTGACCGACGACCAGCTCAGGGATGCTATGACTGCGGCTATGCCCAGAATCACAAGCAGGGCAAATACGGCCAACTGGCGCCGTATGCGAGAACCGGTGTCAATCGGAAGCTCGTCCTGTTCGGATACCTGAACAGACCCAGGCCGGGCGGGAGTTGAAGTTGTTGGATCGGGAGCGTTCATTCTGTTCGAGTTATGGCGTCGTTGAGCCCTGAGCCAAAGAAGTCCTTGACTATAGGGATGAGAATGTCCAGGCGAGAGCGGCTCTCATGGTGGTCGAGTCCCTCAAGAGACCTGAAGGAGACGTTGGGGAACTCAACTGATGCCTGCCTGGCTAGATCGTGGTCTTCATCTCGGGTTCCACATAGCAGCATGTAGGGAATTCGACCTTGTGAAATCCCTTCACTTAGTCCCTGGACCCTGCTCGTAGCGACAAGCGCGGCGCCCAGGGCCTTCCAGTCGCGGGCCTCCAGCTCCCCTTTCTGTTCATGGCTGAGAGGGCCGGACTCAGCTTCTCTTCGCTCTATGGCGACCTTCGCGCCGCAATCGATGTACCGCTGCCCCCACTCCTCGAAGTCTACAGGAAGTCTATCAGTGTACGGATGGGCGCCGAGAACTATGGCTGATCGGATACGCTGCGGCGCATATGTGCTGACCCCGTAGGCCGTAATGCCACCGAGTGAGTAGCCGAGGATACAGGCTGATTTTACTCCAACGGCATCCAACACTGATGTGACGTCTCGCACTCTCTTTGGCAAGCTGTAGGCGGCCAGATCGTGTGGCTTATCGCTTCTGCCATGCCCACGAGCGTCCATGGTGATGACTTGAAACCGGTCGCTCAGGGCCTCTACGTGGCCGCCTGTGCGCCAGGCATCTCCCGACACTCCAAACCCGTGGAGCAGGACTAGCGGGGGGCCGGTTCCTTCGACGCGGAAGTGAATCCGTGCCCCCTCGCTAGCTGCGTACGGCATGGCCGACTCCCCCTTACTCGGAGGGAGGATTTATGAGCTCCAGCCAGACCGTTTCGTGCGACTCGTCCAACAGTTCCGGGTGGAGAATGCTTACCAAGTCCATCAGAAGGAGGTCGACCCGGTAGTTGACGGCTGTCTTGTAGAAGTCGTCATTACCCGGCTTGAACTTGTGGAACGCTTTCCCGTTGTGCAACGCGTCCAAATCACCGTAGATCGGCCTGGTACTTACCCACCCGTCTCCATCTGTAAATTCCAAGTCGGGGAAGACGGCGTTGTGCGAATCGTTCAACCAGAAGTCGGAGGCCGCCGCTACCTCCAGCACCACCTCCCCTGAAATCGTGGCGGACGCGTCGAGTGCGATTTCCTCATCGAGCAGGATCGGCGTCCCACCCGCGTCGCGGATCAGGTGATAGTCGAGGTAGTCCGGGCCGCGCGTGAACCACGCGCCGCTGCTGAGGGCCTGGCCGTGTAGCACGGTGCTGCGTTCAGCGACCGGGACCGCGCTCGCCACCCTCTCCGCCAGCGCCACGTATGCCTCCTCGACCGGAGCGAACAACTCGTTGGCTTCCTTTTCTTTGTTGAAGAACAGCGACCAGAACTTCAGGTGCTCCGCTGATCCCAGTGGAACCTCCCAGAACGAATTGTAGAACACGGCAGGCAGGCCCAGCGAGCGCGCCATCTCGCGCTGGCTGGCGTTGAACGGGACGACCACCATGTCCGGCTCGGCCGCCACCACCGGCTCCCACGCGTCTGCCGCTCCGGTAACCAGGAAGCCGTCGGACTGGTACCGCTTTGCCAGTTCGGGCGTAGTCTTGGAGACGTCGCCGGACGGAAGGTACCCCAGCCCTATCAGAGACTCCGCTTCGCCCAGGTACTCCAGCGCCGTCACAACGGATGCGCCGCGGGAGTTCTCGTAGACCCTTTCCACAGGAATCGGGACGATTTGAGTCCCAGCGAGGTTGCCGGTGAGCTCCGGTGCAGGCGTTCCCTTCTGAACGAGCACGTAGGTCTCTCGGGAACCGGCGTTGGCGTCGCCCACAGGGCCCATGTTCACGATCTTGTAGTTGCCGTGATAGGTGACCGTCCAGTCCTCGGCCCATTTTACCTGGACCTTGTCCGGGAAGTAGTCCGTCCCTGTAACATATTCTTCCACCGGGCCCTGGGGATTGCTCGCGATGACTCCTATCTCGGCGGCCGTTTCGATCCGATCAAGGAACACAAGCTGGTGATTGGGGAGCAGTCCCGGATGGATTATGCTTACGATGTCCTTCAGGAGGATGTCCGCCCGCACGGCTCCGGTGCTGTGGTAATCGCTCTCACGCCCATATCTGTGGAAGGCGTTGCCCGCGGTCATCGGGGCGAAATCCCCGTTCAGCGGGTTGCGCTCGAGAAACTCGGGAACAGTCCGCTCACTTGGAATATAGGCCATGTCGAACCAGTATTCCGCGCCCTCCCCATGTTCGAGCGCCGTCTCCACCGCGACTCCTCCAAAGCCCAAGTGAGCCGTACCGTCCAGCAAGCCCTGGTCAACGGCCTTCAGCAAAGGACGAGCCCCACCCGCGTCTTCGATCAGTATTGACTCGAGCCGGGTGCGATTCCTGCTCTGGAACTGTCCGGACCTTGCGATGGTGCCCAACAGGACGGAGGGACTTGCCGGCTGGCTTTGGGCAAGGGACTTGACCATGTTGTACTCTTCGGCAATTGGCTCGAAGTACCGGTTGGCCCTGGCCTCCAGGTTGAAGAACAGCGACACAAACTTCACCTGCTCCGCCGAACCCAAAGGGCCCTCGGAGAAGGGAGAGTAGTGAATGGCGGGCACGCCAACTTGGAGCGCGTTGTTCCGCCAGTCGTCGCCGTTGTACTGGAAGTACACGTCAGGGTCGCCGTTCAGGATCAGTTCCAAGTCATCTCCGTAGCTGGTCTCCTCGAATATGTCATCCTGGGTGACTCGAGCGACCACGTCCGGGAGGAAGTAGTTTTTGTGGCCTGAAGTTCTTGTATTGACTCCAATCAGCCGATCCAGAACGCCGAGCGCGTCCAGCGCCGCGAACGTGGCGCCGCCGCCTTCCCAGAAGCGCTGCACCGGCACTTCGACAACCATCGCGTCGGCAAGCT
This sequence comes from Chloroflexota bacterium, assembly GCA_028875495.1. Classification (GTDB taxonomy): domain Bacteria; phylum Chloroflexota; class Dehalococcoidia; order Lucifugimonadales; family VXLM01; genus VXLM01. The sequence goes on along the minus strand of JAPPDQ010000081.1, from coordinate 1,177 downwards.
CGCCGGAAAGCTCCGGCTCCGGCGTCCCGCACTGCAGCAGAACGTATCGAATGAGATTCTGCGCGTCCGGGCTGGTGTCCGTGTCAACTGTTACGACCTTGTAGTTGTTGAAATACTCGACCCACCACTCCTTGGCATATTGAGCTTCTGCCTTGTCGGGAAAGTAGTCGGTGTCCTCCTCGTAGGTATCCGTGCAGTTCTGTAGGTTGTTGACGATGAGGTTCTTCACCACAGGCACCTGTACCTCGACCGTCACCTCTTTCTCCACCTCGACTACCCTGTCGACGGGGACTTCTACAGGCACCTCTACCGGCACCTCTACCGGCACCTCTTTTATCACTTCCACTGTCCGTTCTACGGGTACCTCAACTTCCACCACCCTCTCGCCACAGGCCACAAGAATGGCGGCGGCCAAGAGGAGGGACATTAGGACCCACGAGCTTTTCTTTGGCATTAACGAAGATCTCCTTTACAGTAATCGGTTTAAATTATTGATACTAACTATCAATAGAAAGTGATAGCTAGCACCAGAAATGCGGAACGATGCAGTATAAACTGGTCGAATGAGTGCTGGCAAGCATTATGCATTTATTGATATAGCATCTCATTTAGCACGCCGTTGCCCCTCGTTCCATGACGTGGGTGGATCTGGCGGCGGAGTACTGCGATCACATCGTCATGTTGCAGGATGGTCGCGTCCAAGCGGCTGGACCTCCGATCGGAAAGTTCGCAGTACAGTCCCCTCCAGCCCGCCAACGTGTTCTGAGCGAACTTGGTGATCTTCTCCACCTTGCCCAGCGTCACCCTGCGCTTCGACAGCCTCTTTGGCAGCGATCTCCGGTTTGTCCTCATGCTCCCGGCGCTCCCTGATGCGTTCCGAGGCATCCAACATTTCGATATCGGTCCGTCTCAATGGCTTGCCATATCCTGTTCAACCGCAATGGAGACCTTTGCGTAACCCCTCTCTCACTGAGAGCGTGTTAGTGTGAGAGTATCTCCCAGCTTTGGAGTTGTCTCTGGATTCCCGTCTTCGCGGGAATGACGAAGGTAGTGCAAAGGTCTTCAAGGGCCGGACCCGGCCTGGTCAAGACATTACAATAGTTAACAATATTCACCCTGCCAGATCACACACACGTAACACTACTCCTGATTAGTCCTGATATAGTAATCAAGAGGG
>JAPPDQ010000226.1 GCA_028875495.1 Chloroflexota bacterium | reverse complement strand
CCCGCCATTCAACCTTACAATAACGCGCAAAATGTCACAGAATGTCCCCAAATGTCACACGCTCAAAAAAATCTCCTGCTCCCGCTACACCGGATCAGGACGTCGGAACAGCATCTCGTAGCCTATCTCCCGTGCCCGGAAACCGCGCTTGACGTACAGTGACCGCGCCGGCTCGTTCTCCCACCCCGTGTCGATGTAGAGCGCGTTGGCCCCGCTCTCTCTCGCCGACTCCTCCGCGAACGCCATCATCTGCGACCCGATGCCCATCCTGCGAAACTCCGGCGCGACCGCAAGGTCGTACACGTCCGCGTGCGTGAAGCCGTACCCCTCCACGTCGGTGAACCTGACATGGACGAACCCCGCCGGTTCGCCGTCTACCTCCCACAGCTCGGCTACGGTGCGGGGATCGTTCAGCGACTTCGTCAAGTTGCCGAGAAACTCCTTGGGCTGAGGCGTCGTCAGCCAGTGGTCCCGGTACCGCTCGAACGACGTGGACGAAGTCACCCACGGGCTGGAGCTGAAGTAGTTCGCGTGGCTGTGAAGCTCGAACAGCGTGTCCCTGTCACGCTCAACGTCGACGCGTCGGTGCGTTATCATAGTCCCATAATACACCCGCACAGAATTGGAGGGCGTCAAAAGAGGATCCCGTTCACCCTGAGCCTGTCGGAGGGTGACAATACCGTTCATGGTTCGACAAGCTCACCACGAACGCTCTCGGCAGACCTGTTAGACACCCTCTTTGAGGGACACGCAAAGAATGACTCTGAGAACGATCAAATACGACGTCGCCGTCATCGGCGGGGGCATCATCGGCCTCGCGACGGCGATGACGCTCGCGCGGAGGCACCCCGACCGCAGGTTCGTCGTGCTGGAGAAAGAGACCGAGATCGCCCAACACCAGACCGGCCACAACAGCGGCGTCATCCACGCGGGCATCTACTACGCTCCCGGCTCCCAAAAGGCCGGCTTCTGCTACACCGGCAACCTCGAGCTCCGCAAATACTGCGACGAGCGCGGCATCGACTACGAGATGTGCGGCAAGGTCATTGTCGCCACCGACGAGTCGGAGGTCCCGCGCCTGCACGACCTCTTCGCGCGCGGCAAGGCCAACGGTGTGGAGGGTCTTGAGCTCATTGGCCGCGAGCGACTGCGGGAGATCGAGCCCCACGCCGCGGGAGTCAAGGCCATCTGGTCGCCGGAGACCGGCATCGTCGACTACCGCCGCGTGTCTCAGGCCTACGCGACCGACTTCGGCGAGATGGGCGGCGAGCTTCGGCTGAATACCCGCGTCGAGCATGTCGCAAGACGCGGCAATACCATCCACATCGACACCGACAGCGACAGCATCGCGGCGCTAGGCGTCATCAACTGCGCCGGTCTCCAGGCCGACATGATTGCCCGCGACATGGGCGAGCGAGTCGGCCTGCGCATCGTCCCCTTCCGCGGAGAGTATTTTTCACTCAGGCCCGAACGGGAAGGCCTGGTCAACGGACTGATCTACCCTGTGCCCGATCCGAAGCTGCCCTTCCTCGGCGTCCACTTCACCAAACGAATCGACGGCAGCGTCGAGGCCGGCCCCAACGCCGTCCTGTCCCTGAAGCGCGAGGGGTACGAGAAGACCTCGTTCGACGTGGCGGAAGCCCTCGACATCGCCACGCATCCCGGCTTCTGGCGCATGTCGATGACCCACTGGATGACGGGCATGAAGGAGCAGTACCGCTCGATGTTCAAGTCCTCGTTCGTCGAATCGCTGCAGAAGCTCATACCGGAGGTCAGGCCGGAGGACGTCTGGCGGCCCAGCGCCGGAGTCCGCGCCCAGGCCATCGACGACAACGGCGGCCTCCTCCAGGACTTCAAGATCGTCCAAGGCGACAGGGCCGTCCACGTCCTCAACGCACCTTCCCCCGCAGCCACCTCCAGCCTCCCCATCAGCCGCCACATCGCGGGCATTGCGACGGAGGCGTTTGGGTTGTAGGGCGCGGGTAATTCACCACAGAGGGCGCGGAGAGCGCAGAGGGATGTTTTGGATTCCTGCCTGCGCTGGAATGACGGAGGTGGGGGCATTGGGGGGAGCGTAACCGTAGACTCAAACGGCGCGTGTTGGTATATTTGAAAGGCAAGCGGGAGTAACTCAGTCTGGTAGAGTTCCTGCCTTCCAAGCAGGCTGTCGCGGGTTCGAGTCCCGTCTCCCGCTCCACGAAACCCTTTTGTTGAGCATGCGCGACAACCCAAAGAGAAATCAGGCCTTGGGCAGGCAGTAGTCAGGTCTGACTGCTGTCATGCTAGAGTGGTGACCTAGGTTATGACAGGGAATAATACAAGGAGCAGGTAGATATGAAAGATGCTCAGAAGCCTAGTCTCATGAGCCTCACATCCATGGTCACCCGTTTGCGCGAAGGTCGCTTCGTAATTCCTGACTTCCAGCGCGATTTTGAGTGGGCACCGGGCGATATCAACGAACTCTTGCGTTCCATTTTCCGCGACTACTATATCGGCAGTCTGCTTCTCTGGAAGGGCAAGAACGAGAATTTTGAGGCTCTCGCTTGTGAGTCCATATATGGCTTTGAGGGTAATAATGAGCGCACCCATATCGTTCTTGATGGCCAGCAACGTCTGACTGCCATGTACTACGCGTTCATGGCACCCGATAAACCAGCCGCCAAACGCCAGAACCGTTACCTCTATTTCATCAAAATAGATCGCTTCATGGAGGAGGCTTACGACGACGCCTTCGTCTACGATTGGACTCGTCGAGGTCTGAACTTACTGGAAGATCAGACGAGGCAGTTCGAAACCCATATGTTTCCACTATCGGTGGTAGGGGCGGGCGGCTTTAAATTGCCGAACTGGTTGCAAAACTATGAGAGGTACTGGTCTGAAGCGGCGGAGGTCAGAGATGGAATCGATAGCAATATGGCCCAGACCCACGCCGAGAACGCCAAAGAGTTCAGCAAGCACTTAGAGGAAATTACCCAAGAGTACCAGATATCTTACATTGACTTAGATGAAGACATTGAACTCGACAAAGTCTGTGATATCTTCACGCAGATCAATAGCCGTGGAGTTCGTCTTGATGTCTTTGACCTAATCAATGCGCTTCTCAGGCCGAAGGAAGTACGACTCAGGCAACACTTATGGCGAGACGCGGCTCCCCGTTTAGAATTCGTCGAAACCAGACGGATGAACGTCTACGTCCTTCAGGTCATGTCCATACTTCGCCAATCGTACTGTTCTCCAAAGTATTTATACTATCTTCTCCCAGGTGCCCCGAGGCAAGTACGTGGATCCGATGGCATCATCCGTCCGGAAGTGCTTATTACCGACCCTGCCGAATTCGAGACACGCTGGTGGGAGGCGGTCGAAGCACTTGAACGGGCCATTGCTCTTCTGCGTAACCCTCAGGGATTCGGTGCTATCTCTTCCCAGTATCTGCCCTACACAACCATACTGCCCGCCTTTGCTTCATTACAAGTCGAAGCCGGCCAACTTCCTCCCGATATAAGACTTGATGGCCAACGTAAGATCAGACTCTGGTATTGGGCTAGCGTCTTCACGAACCGTTACTCTGGTGCAGTCGAGTCTACTAGTGCCCGTGACTATCAAGACGTTAAGGCATGGTTCACTGACGACGACGCTGAGCCGGGGCTCGTTGTGGACTTCCGGAGGAGCTTTCGAGATCTCGATCTCGCGCGAGAGGTAAGGAGAGGCACATCCGTTTATAACGGGATTTTCAACCTGTTAGTACTCAACGGTGCCCGCGATTTTGTCACTGGTAACGTGCCCCTGCCCGGGGACCTTGACGATCATCATATTGTGCCAAAGAGCAAGGGGAGCAAGTACGCTCTAAGTACCCCGATAGACACAATTCTCAACCGGTCACCCCTGACTAGCGAAACGAACCGCGAAATCATCAGGGACCGTCTTCCCAACGAGTACCTCCCGGAACTCATCGCCAAGAACGACAAAGACCAAGTGCTTAGCATTCTTGAGTCGCATTTCATTTCAGACCGGGCCTTCGAGATTCTCATGCGCGACCCCTTTACTCCAAACGATTTTGAGGAATTCGTGGCGGAGCGTAGAAACACCTTTCTGACTGGAATCGAGAATTTGCTGGTCAAGGAACGTCTTGACCTACCTAAACCAATCCGCGAGCTTGACACCCGCATTGAGGCCGTTGAGTTGGAGCTACGCGACACGATCTCGGCTAACCTAAATGGTGACGTGAAAATGTTGCCTAGCCATGTACTCCAGAAGATCAGCGAGCGTTTTCAGGCCGCCGCAAAGAAGAACCCTTCTCTGGATGCAGACAACTATGGGGATATAATCCACAAGCTGGAGTACGCAGACCTAAGGGAGCTTCAAGACACTATCGAGAATAGAGGGAACTGGCCGCTATTTCAGCATATGTTTGTAAACAAGGATCTTCTGGGTACGCGATTCCAACAGTACGCTGAGTTGCGCAACACCATCCGCCACAGTCGGACGGTGGACGAAATCACACAGAAGGATGGTGAAGCTGCTCTCCTCTGGTTCGAACAGATTCTCAATTCGGCCACGACGTAATCTTCCCATCCCGCAGTTCTCCCATACCTACCACAACGTCGGCCACGCGACAGCTGGGCACTCCGCGAGCAATCTAGGCAACTGCGCTTGTGAGTGAGGGGCCGTTAACCTTGCAATCATGGACTGTCGTGCCAGATTTGCAAGGTTAAATCGTTGCGGCAAGTAGCGCACGAACGAGAGTAGCGGGGCATAAAGCTGCAAAGCAGCCGGGGCTTCGCCTCTCGGGGCGATGTGACAGTCAACCCGTCTAGGGTACGGGGACTACCCCTTCTTGGCGCCCGACTCCATGTCGGACTCCGGCTTAGCGACAGCCTCGTCCTTGCCGCTCTGGGAGGTTCGGAACTCCCGGATGGCCTTGCCCATGGCGCCGCCGATCTCCGGCAGCCTCCCGACGCCGAAGATTATCAGCACGATGACGAGTACGATGATGAGTTCGGTCGGTCCAATAAAGGAAGGCATATTGCCACCTCCAAATACGCGGCCTACAGGCACCATAGTATACCCAGCGCGTGGGAAGGTCAATCAAAACGTTGGGGGTAGGGGCGCTTCGCGAAGCGCCCCTGCGGGACGTTGGCCGGGGTTCTTGTTAGAACATCGTCAGGTACCGGTCGACCTCCCACTCGGTGACCTGCTTGTGGTACTCGCCGTATTCGGCCTCTTTGAGCTTGATGAACTCGTCGGCGATGACGCCGAGGGCGCCCTGTATGACCGGGTCCTTCTTCAACTCTTGGAGAGCCTCGGAGAGCGACTGGGGCAGCAGCCGAATGCCGCGCCTTTGGATCTCCTCCAAGCCCAACTCGTACATGTTGTTGCCGAGGTTGGCCTTGCCGGGATCGAGCCGGTTTCGCACGCCGTCCAGCCCCGCCGTCAGGTAGGCCGCGAACGCGAGATAGGGGTTGTTCGCGGCGGAGACGGTGCGGTCTTCAAGGTGGCCCGGCCCTGCCGTGCGGATCATCTGGGTCCGGTTGTTGTCGCCGTAGGTGATGAACGCCGGCGTCCACGTGAAGCCCGACCGCGCGCTCGTGAGACCCGCCCCAACCTGGAGCCGCTTGTAGCAGTTCACGGTCGGCGAGGTCACGGCGCAGAGCGCGGGAGCGTGCGCGAGGATGCCCCCGATGAAGTGGTAGGCAAACTGCGAGAGGCCCAGACCCTGATCGTCGCCCTCGTCGAGGAAGAGGTCCTCGCCGGTATTGGCGTCCGCGACGTGGTAGTGGACGTGGCCCCCGCTGCCCGTGCGGTCGGAGAACGGCTTGGCCATGTGCGTCGCGATGGCCCCGTACTTCTTGGCGAACTGGCTGGTCATCATCTTGAAGAAGGTGTAGCGGTCGGCCGTCGTCAGCGCATCGCTGTAGACGAAGTTCAGCTCGTACTGCCCGTTCGCGTCCTCATGGTCGGACTGGTACGGGTCCCAACCAAGCATCGCCATGCCGTCCATGAGATCGCGGAGGTAGCCCTGCACGTTGGCTATGCCCTTGAAGTCGTAGCACGGCTTATCGAGCGTGTCGATGTTGTCGGGATCGAATATTTGGATCTTGCCGTCGGAGTCGCGCGTCACGAGGAAGTGCTCCGGCTCGATGCCGGTGTTGAAGACGTAGCCCTCCGCGCGGGCGTCGTCGAGGACCCGCTTGAGGTTCACGCGCGGGTCGTATGGGTGCGGCTCGTCGTCAACGTAGAGGTCGGAGGCGAACCGCGCGACGCCCTCCGTCCACGGGCAGACGCTGTAGGAATCGAGGTCGATGCGCCCCAGCATGTCGTGGGAGTGCGGCCCCTGGCCCATCCCCCATACCGCCGCCCCGGCGAAGCCCGCGCCCTCATCGATGATGTCGTCGAAGTGCGCCACCGGCACCATCTTCACCTTGGGCGAACCGTTGATATCCACGAACTGCGCGAGGATGTACTCGACGCCGTCCTCGCTCATCTGTTGTCGAACCTGCTCTCTGTCGGCCATGACGCCGCGCTCCTTTTTGTGGGTGTATGGTGTCCGGGCGCATTTGACCTGAGGCGCCCGAACGCGCCTAACTATAGTCATGTGAGTGACGCATCGCAAGCGGAACCTCCCCATCCGTCATTCCCGCGTAGGGAGACCTTTGCGTAACTTCCAGATGTTGCGTTAGCGCCGCGAACTTCACCTTCCCCTGTTGAGGGCTGACAGGGGTAGGTATTCACCCTCACCCCATTCTTCAGTGACCAGAAAGCAGCCTCGAAACTGTCATTCTGAGCGGAGCGTAGCGAAGTCGAAGAATCTAAAATGGCTGTCCCAACGTAAAGCTGACATAGAGAATTTCTCCGCTGTTTTCACTCTTGGTCACGACATAAGCGCGGCACTGGCTGTCAAGTCTTGCGGTTATGGATTTTAGATTCCTCGCTACGCTCGGAATGACAGTGAGACGGGGCTGGATCGTAGCTGGAAATCCGTTTTATCTACCCCTGTCAGCCCATCGAGAGGGAAGGGATTTCCAGGTTCCCGTCAGTAGTTATGCAAAGGCCTCCCTAGGCGGGAATCCAGCACCCCTACGGTTGCCCGATGCCCTAGCCGGTGGTACCGTTGTGTCCGCACAGCAACCTTAGGAGAGACGAAATGACCGAAGAAGAGAACATAGAGCGAGCGGGTGATGAGGACTACGGTCAGTACATCGTTCACTACGAGGACATTCCGATGGAGGAGCTTGCTCCTGACGCGTGGAGCCACCTCGTAGCCGGGAAGGAGGCCGTGGTGAGCTTCCTCACGATTCCCGCTGGGACATACTTCCCCGTTCACCAGCACGTGGCGGAGCAGATCATGGTCGTGGTCGAAGGCTACATCGACCAGGTCATCGACGGGAAGATGTACCGCGTGAACGCCGGCGACGTCATTGTCATGCCGTCAAACATCCCGCACGGCGGCTACGTTCGGGACCAGGACTGCAAGGTCATCGACATATTCGCGCCGCTGCGTGAGGACCTCGCCGAACGTGCGGCCGGCGCAAAGGCCAGGATGGCGGAGCAGGACTCGGCGGACACGAATATCCGCCCGGTGGGCGCACACTAGCCGAAGATTTCGTCGACCTCGACTTGCAGGCCTTCGACGCCTGCCGATTCAATCGTCGAGCCTCGGGGCATCTCGCGCTCGCTCGCGTATCCCGACGGCCCCGGCTGCGTGAATACCCTGACAACCTCAGCCTCCAAGTCTACGATCCACAATTCGGGGATCATCGACTTGGCGTATCGCGGCGCTTTCTCGTAGAGGTCGTAGGCGAGGGTGGAATCGGCGACCTCGATGACCAGCAGCGTGTCTCCCGGCTCAGGGAGCGAGGTCGTGTAGTGGTCGTCGCGTGGCTTGAGGACGGAGATATCCGGCTGAGGTTCGTTATGCAAGTCGAGCAGCAGGGGGTTTTGCACACGAACAAAGGCTGAGCGCCTCAGCAACTCTACCAGAGTGAGCATTAGGCGGTCCACAATCCCTGCATGGAGTGGGCCAATCGCCGCCATTTTCCGCACCTCCCCGTCGATGAGCTCTACACGGTCGTCTTCCGTAAAGATTCCCACCTCGCCCATCTTGGCGAACTCGTCGACGGTGAAGCTGTATCTGCGAACCCTTATTGCCGTGTCTACTACCATGGTTGTCCTCCTCGGGACAGCCGTACCTGTCAAGACTTCTACATCCTAGCACAGGTTCTCCGCGAAGCGTCTACACCTCGACCCCCAGCGCCTCGGCGACGGTGTTGATGTCCTTGTCGCCGCGTCCGCTGAGGCCGACGAGGATGGTGGCGTCGCTGGGAAGCGTGGGCGCGAGCTTGGCGACGTGCGCTATCGCGTGGGAGGGTTCGAGCGCGGGGATGATGCCCTCGGTGCGGCAGAGTAGCTGGAAGCCCTCCATCGCCTCAGCGTCGGTCACGCTGGCGTACTGCGCCCGCTCGATGTCCTTCAGGTAGCTGTGCTCCGGACCTACGCCGGGATAGTCGAGGCCCGCCGAGATGCTGTGCGTCTCGATGACTTGGCCGTGATCGTCCTGCAGCAAGTACGACTTGCTGCCGTGAAGCACTCCGACCTCACCCGCAACAAGCGTTGAGGCGTGGCGTCCGGTCTCTACGCCGTCGCCGCCCGCCTCGACGCCTATCAGCTGCACCGACTCGTCACCCACGAAGTCGTAAAACAGGCCGATGGCGTTGCTGCCCCCGCCGACGCATGCAACGGCGTAGTCGGGGAGCCTTCCCGCCTGGTCGATCATCTGCTGTCGCGCCTCCCGCCCGATGGCCGCCTGGAAGTCGCGGACCATCTCAGGGTACGGGTGCGGCCCGACGACGCTGCCGATCAGGTAGTGCGTCGTCTCCACGTTGGTGACCCAGTCGCGGATGCACTCGTTGATGGCGTCCTTGAGCGTCTTGCTGCCGGAGGTTACCGAGCGCACCTCCGCGCCGAGGAGTCTCATGCGGAAGACGTTGGGCGACTGGCGGTGGATGTCTTCCTCGCCCATGTAGACTATGCACTCCTGATTGAACATGGCGCAGACCGTGGCCGTCGCAACGCCGTGTTGTCCTGCGCCCGTCTCGGCAATGATGCGCTTCTTGCCCATGCGGGCCGTCAGCAGTCCCTGTCCGAGCGCGTTGTTGATCTTGTGCGCGCCGGTGTGGGCCAGGTCCTCGCGCTTGAAGTAGATCTGTGCCCCGCCCAGCTCTTTGGAGAGGTTCTGCGCGTGGTAAAGCGGTGTTGGCCTCCCGGCATACAGTTGGGACAGATTCTGTAGCTCATCTTGAAACGACGGGTCTTGCTTCGCCGCATCGTACGCCTGCTCAAGCTCGGCCAGGGCCTGCATCAAGGTTTCAGGCACGAACTTGCCGCCGTACGGGCCGAAACGGCCGTCTATATCGGGCAGGCTCTCTTGGATGGAGGTAGTCATGAGTCCCCTCTCAAACGGTCGGACGTGCTACGAATTATACAGACACCCGACGTAGGGCGCATGGTTCGCCTTGACTCGGTTTTCGCCCATACCTAGAATGAAAACCATCGACACGCGAGGAGTTCGCCGACAATGCCGCTGTACGAGTACACGTGCGGGACGTGCCTTAACAGGTTCGAGAAGCTGCGGTCGTTCAGTCAGATGGACGATCCCACGCCCTGCCCGAACTGCGGATCGGAGTCACGGCGGCAACTCTCGGTCTTCATGTCGTTCTCGACCGACGCGAGCGGTCAGACCACTCCGGTGGCAGGCGGCGGTGGGTGCTGCGGTGGCGGCGTGGCCGGTTGCGCGTGTTCGATGAGTGTCTAAAGCTGCACAGCCTCAGCGCCCCGTCGGGTGTTAAAAGGGTGTCTAATAAGTCGCCGGATCCGTTCGTGGTGAGCTTGTCGAACCATGAACGACCCTTCGACAGGCTCAGGGTGAACGGAGTT
>JAPPDQ010000061.1:2191-9947 GCA_028875495.1 Chloroflexota bacterium | reverse complement strand
CCGAAAGGAAGCTCGGGCACGATGCAGCGATAGCGGTCGCGCAGCTTGTCGACGATCGGGTCCCACAGGCTGCCGTTGGTCAGCACCCCGTGCAGGAAGACAACCACCGGCCCATCCCCACCGGTGTCGGAGTACATGAACCCGGCCGACGACGGGCCATTGAACTGCATCGGCTACCCCGGATCCACCGATCGCCGGTGTCTGTGCGGTCCGCCCGAAGACGGCTCAAGCGCAGTCTACGTTCGTGGGGTCTTGGACATTCGGCGTCACAAGTTCGCACCAGGTCGAGGTAGTTCAATTCATCCGTCCGCAAGCATGCTCAGCAGCTCCTTATGGCGTTGCAGGTTGCGCTTCAACAACGCCTGGAACTCTGGATCACGGCGTCGACGCTCCACGTGTGCAGCCAGAGCATCCCTAATGACGTCGCTCACGGTGGTGTCCTCAACCTCAGCGATTGCCCGCACCCTCGCCGCGAGGGCCTCATCGATGCGCAGTGTCAGACTCTTGGTGTCTCCACGCGGTGCCATCTGCCCTCCTATAGCGGTGGCCTGCGTAGGAGGATACGCCTTGGTAGTGGGATTGCAGGATACCTAGATATCTAGCAAGGGTTCCCAGGGGTGTTATTCCTGTCACATGGCGTCCTTAGGGTGCTCCTTTGTGAAGTGGCACTTGTGTAGTTTGAGCGGCAAGGGGCGGTGCCGATGACCCGGTACCGCCAGCCCAAGTTGATGGAGGCTGCCAGGGCGATGCCGAGTTGGACTGTCGATCCGGATGGAGCGCACGGCGAGGTGTTCACCCGCCGTTGGGTGGTCGACTTGATCCTGGACCTTGCTGGCTACCGAGCCTCTGCTGATCTGGGAGCTTCGGTGATCGTGGAGCCTGCGTGCGGTGCCGGCGCGTTTCTGGTTCCGATCGTTGAGCGGCTCGTGGAGTCCTGCGATCGGCATGGCCGCTCGGTTGCTGACATGGGGCCGGCCATCAGGGCATTCGATCTGCTCGACCGCAACGTCGACACCGCCCGCGGATCTGTTGCTGCCCGGCTCATCGAGCTCGGCCAGCCAGCCGATGTCGCCACGAACCTCAGTGCGCAGTGGGTTGGCCAAGGAGACTTCCTGCTGGGCGCGGGACTCGACGGGTCCCCGCAGGCCGACTTCGTGGTCGGCAACCCGCCCTATGTCAGGCTCGAAGACGTTCCGAACGAGGTCAGCGAGGCCTACCGGTCTGAGTGCGCCACCATGCGAGGCCGGGCCGATCTTTATGTCGGCTTCTTCGAGAAGGGCCTGTCGATACTTGGCCCCGGCGGGAGACTGGCGTTCATCTGCGCCGACCGCTGGATGCATAACCAGTACGGAGAGCGACTCCGAGCGCTGGTCGCTTCCGAGTACGCGGTGGACACAGTTGTCGTGATGCACGCTGTGGAGGCGTTCGAGGAGTCGGTGTCGGCCTATCCGGCGATCACCGTGCTGCGCAACGGGCCGCAGGGTCCGGCCCATGTCGTTCAGGCCACCGACGGATTCGATGCCAACGATGGTCGCACTCTCACCCGATGGCTTGCCGACGGCCACGCTGCCGTTCCTGACGGAAACCGCTTCGATGCCACGATGCTCGATCGGTGGTTCGGTGGTAGTGGCCACTGGCCGTCTGGGCCACCCGGCGCGCTGGAACTAGTTTCGGATCTAGAGAAGCGCTTCGACCCCCTGGAGGACTGGCGCACAGGCACCCGTGTCGGTATCGGTGTCGCCACGGGCTGCGACGATGTCTTCGTTGTGGGGGACGCGCCGGGGGTCGAGCGCTGTCGCCTGCTGCCAATGCTGACCGCGCAGGACATCGCTTCAGGCACGCCACGATGGAGCGGGCGGTTCCTCGTGAACCCGTGGGAAGAAGGCCGCCTCGTCGATCTCGGGGAGTATCCGGGCCTCGCCTCGTACTTGCAGCGCCACAGCGGCAGGATCAGACAGCGCTACGTGGCTCGTAACCGGCCAGGGTCCTGGTACCGCACGATCGACCGCGTGGATCCAAGCCTTCAAGCAAGACCGAAACTAGTGCTCCCGGACCTCAAGTCGGCGGCTCATCCGGTGCTGGACACAGGCGAGTTCTATCCCCACCACAACCTGTACTACGTCGTGTCAGACAAGTGGGATCTCGACGTGCTGGGAGGACTCCTTCTGTCGGACATCGCCAACCTGTTCGTCGGTGCCTACTGCGTGAAGATGCGCGGCGGCACCTACCGGTTCCAAGCCCAGTACCTCAGAAAGATCCGGGTCCCCGCCCCGGACTCCATCGACGCGGTGGACGCGTCAGCGCTCGCTCTAGCATTCCGGAGCAGGGACCGAGCCGCAGCCACCCAAGTCGCTGCGACCCTGTACGGAATCGACCTATCCGACCTCCTCGACGCCGCGGCACACGGTCCTTGAGGCATTACCGACTGGTTGCGGCTACTCCCCTGCCTCCCAGTCGATGTCGGAGTTCGTGGCCATGAACTGAAGGCAGCGCCCATGGATCGCGGCCGCGAACGCCTGGAAGCTCAACGAGTCCGAGGGGAACCGCACTTTCGACGAGTCCTTCTCAGAGAGAACGACGCAGGCCGCGTCCAAGAGCCGCTCACGGATCATCCGCTCGAAGAAGATCACATACCGATCCGCGTAGCTAGCGCCGTCAAAGGCCGGATCTGTGTCCCACACCGCCGGCCGAGGGGTAACCGCTCTCGTGAAGGCCTCGTTGTCCTCCAACAGCATGAAGTAGCCGAGCCAAGGGCGCAGCGAGCTGATGATCTCACGCTCCACCGCCTTCCAAACATCTACGGCCTGGCCCAGCGCCTCGTCAGTGCGGTTGTTGTAGTTCTTGCCCCCGCTATCGCCCGCCATCGACTTCAACTCGACGATGCCGACCACTCGATCCTTGACCATCACCACGACATCCCAAGCCTTATCGCGGCGGAAGTATCCGGCAATCGGGCGCCGCTTCACATCGATCAGCTCAGCCGGGATCCCCGCGTCCACGAAGACGCTCACCACCAAGTCGTGGAGCGCGTCCATGTGGCGCCCTCCCGTTACCTCAGCCCGGATGCCGGTGTCTGAAACGCCCCGGCCCTTAGATTCTTGAGCTTGCGAGCGGCGCACCGCCCAATACCGGGCAGCAGCAGCCCGAACCGAGTCGTTGTAATCGGGAAGCTGTGAAGGCATACGGCTCCTAACGCTGGTCCCAGTATCCCAGGACTACCGTAGGACACGTGGACTCGACGACGGCCCATGTCCTTGGCTGAGTTGTCGGACGCTGTTCCGTACTGGACAGAAGACATGTACCCCCAGCGGGGAGGGCAAGATCACCTTGGTCTCGGTTCAGTCGTGACCGACCGGATCCTTCCCCGCCTATCGCCGGGCATCAACGTGCTGACCATTCATCCGCGCTACTGGTCGTTCTATGCATTCGTGCTTAGCGAGTTCTGGAAGCGTGACCTTCCCCGCACGAGAGCAGCGTTGAGGGCTTGGTTCCGACCGCTGGAGTGCATCTACTCGGTCGCATGCAGCTTGTGTAACGGACCCAATCATCGAGGAGCACCTATCGGGACGCGACGTCTCAGCCCGGTTGTGGCTGCGAAGCCCACCGGGTTCGATCCGCAGTTTCACTACATGGACTCAGCTATGGGCGGGTATGGCCTGTACTACGCGACCGTCATGCAAACAGTCGGGCTGGTCGCGCCCGCTGACCGACGTCTAGGTGTGCCTGTTGACACCGTGACGCCTGAAGGGCAGGTCGTCGCGTGTGCGTTCAGATCGGTGGTGGCTGACACCGAGTACTACCAGAGCTGGATCGGCCGCCACGACGAGGCCGTTCCGTATGAGGTGGTGGAAGAGTACGGCCAGCACGCTTGCTTCTGCCGCTTGCGAGACCCAGAAGCAACGGACCGTTCAATCCTGGCGGATGCTTTCCTGCACCTGGGCAACGAGGAGGAGGCACGTGCTCGTCGCATGACGCTCCGGTTCATGTGCGAACTGGCAGCGCAGTCCGCTGGGGCATCCATTGATGAGCCGTCATTCCGCCGCCTGATCTACTTCGGCGCTGACTACGGCAACGAGGACAGACCGGCACCGACCTTCATCCCCACAGACGCTGTCTTGAGCACAGCTCGGCGCTGGCGCCTGTACCAGATGCGCGAGTACTTCAACGCGTCAGTCAACGAGATGTGGCGTCGCCTGTGCTACTGGGGCCTCAAGAAGGACGGCCATCTCATCCAATCCGCTGAGGTGAGCGCGTCGCTCCACTCCATCGACTTCATGTCGTTCTCAGCGGACTTAGGCGTCGATCTGCCGGAGGCTGGATTGTCGGCGGTCTCAAGTTACCGGGAGTTGCTCGACTGGGTCATAGAGGCCGGCGCAGTCTCGGGAGAGCTAGATGATCGGTGGGACCTCAACGCTGACCTCACCGAAGATCGCATCATTGGGTGGCTCAACTACGGGCGCGGCTCGACGGCGTCGGGGGCTGACCGCCTCGCCGCTGCCATGACGCTTATCACCTTCGTGGCTGCTCGACTCTGGAGGGACGAACTGGCGCTGGTTAGTCCCGCGGACTGGTTTCCGGTCGTCCATGGAGGACATGAACGGCTCGGGATTCAGCGCTTCTTGAGCCGACTCCGAGATCGCGAGACCAATGGCGCGACCGTCTGGGACGTGGCTGAGTGGCTGACATTCGACTACGTCATCTCGCAACACGAGCGAGTGGCCATGGCGAAACTTCCCACCACTGGTGACACATTTCGGTTCCGTCGCGAGGCCAACCGACTGCGCTTCTTCCCCAAGGGTGCTCAGGTGGGGATGAACAACTCAAGGTTCAACGCCCTAGCAACCTTCCTGTTCGAACTCGGATGGAGCGGATACCTGTACGACGAGTATCACGACTTGACCCCCGAAGGCCAGCAGTTGCGTTTGGACGGGGATCTCTCGCCGACAGGCAAGTTCGATCTGGAGGGCGTGTGACAGCTCCGAGAATCCCGATCCCGAAGCTCTTCGACGAGGCTTGGGACAGCGTCCTCATAGTGACCTACAGCGCTGACTTAGTGTTCTTCGAGCGCATCCTCCTGCGCCAACTGGGCGAGACCCGGAACAGAGTGATCCTGGCTGACGAGCGTCAAGTGACGCGATATCTCTCCGATGCCGACAATCGGGCCCAACTTCAGCAGGTGAATCGAACCTACGTGATGGCACCCATCAGGGTCCTCGGTGCCGCTCACGCCAAGCTGATCATGCTCCTGAGCGAGGACAAGGGGCGGCTGGTCGTCGGGTCGGGAAACCTCGGTCTGAACGGCTATGCGTCCCAGGGTGAGTGCTTCACGTCATACAGGTGGTCCGAAGAAGTCCAGACGCAGCAGAAGGAGTTCCTCGCCGCCAGGAGCTTCATCGACCAGATTCTTGAACGACGATTGGTGGACATGGCTGTTCGGGAGCGCGTGGAGAAGGCATGGAACGATGCGCCTTGGCTATATCGGAGCGCTCCGCCGGGCCAGTCACGGGTGCGCCACAATCTTGACCGTCCCCTGCTGGGCCAGTTCATCCAGGCCATCGACGGACGCCCCGTGGAGGAACTGACCGTGCACGCGCCCTTCTATGACAGCGAGTGTCGGGCACTGGCCGAACTCGTCAATGAGGCCTCGCCAGCGACACTCCAAGTCCTCCTACAAGCGCATCAGACTTCCGTAAACCCTGACAAGCTCCGCGAAGTGCTCGCCAGCGTCGTCGGTCGTGTCGATGTCCGGTCCATAGAGGCAGCAAAGTGCGGAACCCCATTGCACGCAAAATTCTTGATTGCGCGTTGCGAGGAGAGCGCGATCTGTCTGCAGGGCTCGCCGAACCTCTCCACACCAGCGCTCCTCCGAACGCACCCCGGCGGCAACATCGAACTTGCGAACGTCCTCATCGGAAATCGGGAGGCGTTCGATCACCTAGTGTCGGATCTCTCCGTTAGCTCTGAACAAGTCGACGTCCTGACACTTGGTCTAAGCCTCGCGGCGGACCGCGACGCTGAGGACGACACGCCGCCTGCCCGTATGGTCCCGGAACTCTGCTGGGATGCACCCGAGCTAACCGGCGTGTTTGATCGAGAAGTCGAGAAGCCTCCGCAAGTACTGATCGACGGAGTGCCGATCGCGGAAGTCGAGTGGGAACTGCTCCGCCCCTCCAATGGAACGACCAAGTTCGTAGCGCGACTCAACGCTGAAGATCTGCCCGCGCTGGATCACGTCGCCGCCGTGTCCTTTATTTTTGACACCGGAGAAGAATCGTCGCCGACATTTCCATTCCATCTGGACACCCTGAGGAACCTCAGTGCGAACCATGGACGCACAGACCTACTCGCGCGAGCCGGCGACTTCGACATCGAGGATGAACAACTCGAACAACTCTTGGTTCAACTAGAAGCGGCCCTCATCGTCGACGGGAGGAGCATATGGAGAATCCTTAGACGCACGATCCCCGACACTGGTAGTGATGAGGATCCTGTAGCCATGAAATATGAGGAACTAGATTGGAACATCATTAGATCTCATTCAAGCGTCGCGCAGTATCAGAGGCTCGGCAACACTACGACGGCAAGTGATACGCCGCTCTCGATACTTCTCGCATCGATAGCAGCCCAGTTTGCGACCGTACAGACTAGGCCTCCCGGTGGAGAGCACATTGATACAACCCTTGACGCGCTTGAGGAGCTCGGGCAAGAGATGGAGCCAGAAGATGAAGATGCCACTGAGGCGAACGAGATTGAGAAGGAGAGGCGTCGACTGAAGGCGCGCGAACGGGCAAGGAGACACTTTCACAGATTCGTTAGGCGGTTCGTGGACGGTTTGACCGATACGGAGTTTGTTCGTCGTGTCGGACCGAGCGTCATCGTTCCCAGCTACGTCATCTTCAACCATCTGTGTTGGAAGCTCATTCACATTGAACTGGCTGATCCCTTACGAGTGATCGATGCTCAGACAGCCCTTTGGAGGTTCTTCTGGGGAGACGGACACGAATCCGGATACTTCGCAAGAATGAGCGTCGATGAGCAGGAAGCCGCACTAGAGATACTCGACCACCATAACTCCGAGGCTGTGCTCATCTGTTCTCTGTATCAGGCTGATAGTTACGCTCGAACTCTCGATGATGAGAGCGTGCGCCTGAGCGTACGCAATGCATTCCGAACCATTCTTCTTCATCCAATGTGGCAGCCGACTAAGACAGCTGCATTGAAGTCGGCAGAAATCTTGCAACACTCCTGTAAGTCACTTGAGGGTCTCATTCAGAGACTGGAAGAGCTCGCAAGTTACGTGTCACACGGCGAACCGTTCGCCGCCATTGCTCACGTCCTCAAGTCCCAACCCGAACAGGTAACCCTCGGACGAGGCAAGGTAGAACGTGAGCCGCTCGGCTCTCAGGTCGTCGACATCTACACCGTCGATGATCTGGATGAGCCACTTACACCTGAACTGGCGTCGCGCGCGTTCTCGACGCTCAAGGCCCTACGACCCGAGGACGATTACCTCCGGCTCGTTGATCGGGCTCACAGAGTCGTCACGTTCGTGGACTACCGGCTCAATAGGTTTGTTCATGCGAGGCTCCTTGAAGACGAGGACGAGGAACTCGATCTTCCCACGGTGCAGTTGCCCCCGTGGTGTACCCCGCTGAGGGCGCTCCGTGAGATGGCTGCATCTTGATGCCCGTAGGCGGCCACCCTGGTGAGCACGACCCGCGTAACTTGGAGCGGGACCACCCCTTGGAGCGGACTC
>JAPPDQ010000061.1:0-2181 GCA_028875495.1 Chloroflexota bacterium | reverse complement strand
CCGACCTCCAGTACGTACATCTCAGTAGCTGCGAGTAGATCCAGCTGTTGCTGAGACGCCACAGCTGCCGACAGTCCCGGCTGAACGACAACAATTGTGAGCTGCAATCGCAGCATGTGCACTTGATCGGCGATTTCGTACAAGATCACAGAATCACCCGCCTCGAAGCCGATACGTCCTCGCTCTTGGCGACGAGACTCGCGTCGAAGGAGGTGCTCCACTAGTAGCGGCGCCTGCCTACGCCTGCCAACGGACTTAGACGCCTGCCCGCAGACCTCGTATAAGTCCCCTATCCGGGCGCCCTTCGATGAACTAGCAGAGTACTTGCAGTGAACCAAGTGAACTCTGAGAAACTCACCGTCTCTGCAGAGACCAACTACGTCAGCTAGTTCGTTCGGGCCGTCGTCATCAATCACAACGTCCCACTCAGCACCAACAGCATGCGACGAGTCGAGCCACGAAGTCCCATGCTCCAGCATCGTCTCGATCACGCGCCGCTGGATGCTCGCTCGGCTCTTGTCCGCACCCTGGGATTCCAACCTGATGTCAACGCCGGTCCAATCCACATGCGTTCGCAGACTGGCCCGAGGGAAGCCCGGAAGATCGATCTGTGGTCGTAGCAAGACTCCCGGCGGCTCGATCACAGCGTCCTTCTCAAGCAACACGGAGAGGCCCTCATTTCGCACATAATCCTCGAACGCGACATCTTGTCGAGAGTTCACGACCGACACCGTGGCCGAGGACTCGGGCACTACGCACATGCCGTCCCGATCTATGGTCAACTGGTACGGGACCGCCCAGTCCTCAGTAGTGATTTCGAATCGAACGGGTCCGCTCGTGGAGAACTCCGTCACGACGAGTTCAGCATCGATCAACGGGCAGTCGAGTCCGGCGTGGCGGACGCGAAGGTCATCAGTCAGCAGAAGGTAGACGGAGGCAGGCCACTCGATTGCCAGAGCCACCAACTCGGGACGTTCACGCAGTTCAACGGGCAATATGAAGTTGGTGATGATCTCCTCGATACTGATCTGATCGTCGATCAGCTTTGTTCCCATTCTATCGCACCACGCCATCCACTCTCGGAGCGAACCAGCTGATCGCCATGACCAGACACGACCGGAAATGGACGCACCGATGTGTACGCGCTCCCCGTCCTCATATCCGTTTGCGAAGAGATTCGTCTGTGTCTTGGTCTGGGCATCTCCGCTCGGGTAGTGGCTAAGGGCATCAGATCCCGCGTGCATCGTGAACTTCCTTGCTCGGTTCAGCACGTCGAGGACGCCGACGTTTGTGGCAACGAGGCGTTGAACGCCGCCGTAGACCCGGAACGCGGCCGCCCCACGGATTCGTTCGACACCCTCGCCGGCGACCGCTTCTGCCAACCGCTGGTGGTGCCGATCCGAGGACTTGTTGTTGGAGCTGTTGATGAACAGGAGGCTGCGTTCGCGGTCCCAGTACATCGCAAAGAGTTCGTGTTCCACGTTTACCAGACCGCGACGCGGACCCCATGACGCCGCTTCCTCCGCGCGTCTCACGAACCAGGCGACCTCGACCCGGCGGTTGTGGGGAATCGGATTCGTCATCAACGGTTCAGCGCCAATGTGTGCTACAGCGGCTTGAGGATCCCACTCCGAGCATTGGGTGCGATAGACAACCGCCGACATCTTGGGCCTGATGTCGTGCGCAGAAAGCTCCAGTGGGGCGTCGTCGAAGCCGTCGTTGAATTCAGCCGCTGCTTCCTCTGCCTCGGTCGCTCCTTCCGAGAGATCGCGAATGACTTCGTTCCAGTCGGGGTCCTCGCGGTAGAGAGCACGCAGGTTCTCGTCGTGGAGCGCGTCGGGTCTCCCGACCACGACCGTGGCGTCCCCGACATTGGCGGCAACCCTCGCGAAGCGCCCGACGAACTGAAGAGTGATGCCAAGGCTCTTGTGGGGGTCATGGATCGCCGCGATCTTGAGAGCAGGCAGATCGAACCCCTCACCGAGCATGTCGACACACACCACGACACGGGTTGTCCGGTTGTGCAGCGCGTTCAGTGCCGCCTTCTTTGCTGACACGGGCTTCAAGCCGCTATAGAGGACGGCCGGTTCGTACTCGGGTCCTAGCTCACGATAGATCTCTACTACTTCGTCGGCGCGAGTCTTGCGGCCCACGCGCGCCATGATCACATGGTCGAGGTCC
>JAPPDQ010000528.1 GCA_028875495.1 Chloroflexota bacterium | reverse complement strand
GAACTGGTCGCCCGCAGACGGTCACCCGGTCGAGTGGTTCTACTTCGAGGACGGGATTGACAACCTCAATCACCCGGGCAACAGGTCGAAGCGCTACAGCAGCGTGAACTTCCTCGACGCGAACTACTGGGACTAGACGTTGAATAGGAAATAACCCCGGGCAGCCCGACTGTCTAGGGGCAAAGTGTGGGGCCGATCGACTTTCGACCGGCCCCACTGCATTTTCCCGTCACAGTCGTCGCCCGCTGAGGAGAGATACAGAGAACGAAGTCCAGCCCTAGCGGAAATGGATCCTCTCAGGTTTCAGGCTAATGATGATCCTGTCCTCGGTGCGAAGCTGCTCCATGCGGGTCTGCACCCGCTCAGGGCGGACGTACCGCCGAACGATGGCCTCCGTGACAGGCCAGATCGAATCGTCGTCGATAATATCCGCAGTTCCCCGGACCGCCACGTATTCCTGCGCCAGAGGTTCGGTAAGCACGCACACCGCCAGCCGCGAATCACGGACGAGGTTCCCGTACTTCACCCTCTGCTTGGTCGTCGAAATGGCGATTCTGCCGTCCTGATACACATACCAATTCGGGGTGAGTTGCGGCATACCGTCCCGCCCGATCGTGGCAACAACGGCGATCTTCGTTGGTGCGAGGAACTCGCGTAGGCGAGAGATGTCTTCTTTTGAGGGAGTTGTGGGCACGTTACTCCTCCTTTCGTCCAGCTATGGGTCGTTGACGAGGGTAGAGACGCAGCATACCATAGCCCGTGTCCCCGCCGAATCACCATGACCTCCTTGGACTATAGCAGCGACATTTCGGCTGGCCTCCTTAAGGGGGTATCCCGGTCGTTCTACCTCACGATTCGCGTCCTTCCGCGACCGGTTCGAAAACCAATCCAGCTTGCATACCTTTTGGCACGCGCCGCCGACACCATTGCAGACACCGATACGATTCCTTCGGCTAACCGTCTGGGTCAACTGGAGAGATTTCGTGCCCGGTTGAGCGACCGGAGCATCGAGCTTCCTGCCGTACTTAGCGCCTCTCCTGAACTCCAGGTTCGGTGTGACGAACCCGAGACCGAACTTCTACAAGCCCTCCCTCGTCTCTTCGTTCTACTCGACAATTTGTCGGCGGACGACCAAAGAAACGTTCAAAAGACAGTCGACACCTTGGTCCGTGGTATGGAGTTTGACTTGACCACCTTTCCGGCTCCTGAGTCGGGGCGGATCGGCTCTCTGGACACCTTCGACGATCTCGACCGGTATGCCTATCTTGTGGCCGGCTGCGTCGGCGAGTTCTGGACGGACGTGATGATCTCCCACGATCCCACCGTCCGGAATTGGGACCGAGATCCCATGGTGGATCTCGGCGTTCGGTTCGGAAAAGCCCTTCAGATGACGAATATCATCCGAGACGTCCCGAGGGACGTGAGGGCAGGGCGGTGCTATGTTCCTCGCGAGATGCTGGAGTCGGTTGGCCTGACGCCGGAGGCCTTGCTGAGTCCTGACGCATGCGGGGCAGCGAGACCTGTGCTCACGGATCTGGTGCGTCACGCGCTCGATTTCTACGTCTCTGCCGAGGAATACATCCAGGCCACGCCGCGACGGTGCGCACGCCTCCGGCTCGCCATGATCTGGCCGGTCCTCATCGGCTTAGCTACGCTGAACCAGCTGATGCAGAGCTCCAGCTGGCTCGACCCTGACATGCGAATAAGAGTCTCGCGTCCCTGGATCTACGGGATGATGGTCCGCTCCGTCCCGTGCGCGTGGTCGAATGCGCCCTTCACATCGTGGACCAGACGGTTGAGAGCGCGTATCGAGGACTCGATGTAGCGAAGCGCTGGCTTGGAGCTTATAACGTTGGGGGCAGGGTAGGGTACTAACCCCCCGCCGTCGCCTCCGCTTCGGCCTTGTACTGCTTCGCTTGAGCGACGATGTCCACGCCCACTGTGCCGCTGAAGGCGTCGGTGAGCCGCTGGACCGTGGGGCCGATCTCGCCGTCGCCGACAGGCAGCGTGTTGAATTTCGTCACAGGCAGGATGAACATCGACGTGCTCGACACGAACGCTTCGTCCGCCCCGTGAACGTCGTAGGCCTCCAGGTTCGTCTCCTGCAAGGGTATCCCCAACTCGGCGGCCAGATCAATCACCGTGCCCCGCGTGACGCCTCGCAAGATGTTTCGACCCTCCGGCGTGTAGATCACGCCGTCCTTGACGATGAAGAAATTGTTGCCCGTCCCCTCGGTGATGAACCCGTCTTCGTCGCTCAGAAGGGCATAGGCCTTCGGATCGATCTTGTGCGCCTGCAGGTTCGCCACCTGGTAGAAGACGCGGCTCCGGTTCTTGATCTTCGGGTCGATGTATCGTGCGGGCACCGACTGCTGCTGCGTCAGAATGGAGTGTACGCCCGTGTCGTAGTAGTCAGCGATCCCGGCGAGATGCCACGTCAGCGGCCAGACGTTGATCGATATCGTTGGCTTGATTCCTTCAGGGAATACGGACGAATACAGCCCAAGCGGCCCGTTGGAGACGTTGTGCATGATCTGGTAGTCGACGCCTTCCGGCATCCTGTCCTTGTTGATCTCGATTGTCTCCATTGTGGCGGCCTCCATCTCGTCGATGTCCAGACCGCAATCGATCTCCAGGATCTTTATGCCCGCGTACAGTCGCTCGAGGTGATGACGAAGCCGGAACGGTTCCATGTTGTAGCTCCGTGTCATCTCGAACACCATGTCGCCGAACATCAGAGCCGTGTCGAAAATCGACACCCGCGCCTCCGATTCCGGCACGAAATCGCCACTCAAATAGACCAGTCGTCCTTCCGTCATTCTTCGGTACTCCTCTTCTTTCTAAAGACTAGTTTGTCTGCTATTCCCTAAGCATGCCGGTGCTCACCGGTGACCTAGGAAGATGCTTCCCAACGTTCCTCAATCGTAAACATCACGGCCTTCTTGCCGGTTTCCGGCAAGATCGCGTCGTTGACGTACGCGATCACTTCTGCATGGATGTCGCTTGCCGCCCATGCAGCCCGCCGTTCTTCACTTTCCCAAAACGAGACGACCTCGACAGTGAATTCCTGCTCCGGGAGTCCGACCTTGGCCGCGGCCTCTCCTTCATACGGCTTGAGCATGACGCCGCGAATGAATCCGGGCTGCCTCGCCATGGCCTTCATCCACTTGTCGCGAATCGCGGAGTTCAACTCCGCTTCACACCCCGGCTTGGCCGTCAGCCGCATGTTCAAGGTTATCATGGCTATTTCGTCCCCGATGCGTCTGCCCAAGTCAGCTTACGAAACCAGGCCGTTTTTGTAGCCGCAAACTCGATAGTATCCCACGCTCCAAAGGGGTGTCAACGACGCTTCGGGACATTGCATCTATGAGGCCGATAACCTGCGAAAACGACCCGTTTTACATGCATCATAATATACGAAAAGGTTTTCAGTATTCCTCATGCGTGAATTGCATTATGTGTATTTCCGTGCGAATTATTACGAAATCAGGTAAATGAAATGGAAAGTTGACACGACATCACGCCATCATGTACGTTGTAGAAAATTGGATGGGTTGGCTTGGGAAGGTAGCGGTTATTTATATCTATATATCTGTAAGGAAGGGAGGATGACATGCTGCCAGAGGTAACGCTCAAGAGCGTTTCGAGAGATGATGTTGACAGAATTGCATGGTGGCTGCAGGATGATGATTTGTCCAGCCGATGGTTCGGACAGTACGGCGCTGACGACCCCGTACACCCGGGGTATGACCCCCAGCATATGCTCGAGGCAAGCGATTGGGAGTGGCGCAGGACCTTCAGCGACCCGCGCCGGGCTATATTCTCTATTTACAACGTCGCCGACGAGCATGTTGGTGAATGCCAGGTGCAGCTAGACGGGGAGGGTGGCGCGGAGTTGTCCGTCCTCATCGGGCGGAAGGATCTGTGGCACCACGGGTACGGCACAGCGACCATGCTGGAGTTGCTCGATAGGGTCTTCAACACGATGAGACTGGAGTCCGCGTGGGTGACCGTCCCCGTCGAAAATAGGCCGGCAATAGGACTCTTTGAAAAGCTGGGCTTCGTGATAGCCAGTGGAGACAACGTCAAGCACGGGGAGATCGATGTCGCCCACATGAATGTCTCGTCAGCCCGCTACTCCGCCAAGGACTCGCGAGCCCACAAGGAGCAGGAGCTCACGCCGGTCGTGGCGATTGCGGGGCTGCCTGGAAGTGAGACCGAGGTGCTGGGCCAAGAGATCGCCCGCCTGCTCGACAGCGAGTACATCGGCGAAGAGATCAAGGATCTACTCAGCGAGAGGCTCCAGTGCTCTAGAGCGGAGCTTGAGTCGTTTGAGACCAGTCATAAGTCGTTCTGGATGCGCCTGCTCGCTTCCATCGTCGTGCCCACGGAGGTCACCACGGCTTACGAGAGCGGCTATCACGCGTACGTTCCCAGCCGACCGTACGAGTACGATGAGCTTCTCCACGAGCCGCTGTCCAAGCGACAGTACGTCAAGAAGCTGCGGCGAATCGTCCGACGGCGAGCGGCAGAGGGCAACGCCGTGCTTCATGGGAACGGGAGTCACCTCTTCCTTCCTGAGCAGGTCGATGGCCTAACGGTCTTCGTTTCGGCGTCCGACGAGTCCCGCTCAGTCCGGTTTGCCCAGTACGGGGACACACCGGAGGCCTCCCGTAAGCGCCTCCAACGCGCCGACAAGGAGCAGCGGGAGATATTCAGGCGACTGTTCGACTGCGAGATCGACGATTCCAGCAAGTTCGACATCACCGTCAACCTCGACCGGATGACGATCGCCGACGCAGCCGAGATCATCGTCGAGGTCCTGCGACGCCGCGGCGCGGATAGGGCGCCAACTCCCGCAGCGCCGAAGGGCGTCACCGTCGGCAGCTAGAGAAAAACGGGTAGGGAAGCCTCCCTAATCAAGTCCATCGAAAGTCCCCGGATCGTTCGCCAACACGGTCCGGGGACTCCGTTTTCCTAATCCGGTGTTCGCAAGGCGTTTCAAGATTCAGAGAGGGGCGCTTCCTACCGCTCCCACTCCTCACGAAGTATCCCGTAGTACACCATGTCATGTCTTTGGCTTGAGTCCGTGCCGGGCACTTCACTTCGCAGAACGCCCTCCCTGGTCATGCCGATACGCTCCATCACGCGCCACGACCGTTTGTTGTCGACAATCGCTACTGCATGAATTTTGGCCAGGCAGAACTGCTCGAAAGCCCAATTGACAACGGCGTGAGTCGCCTCAGTTGCGTAGCCATTTCCCCAGTGCTTTCGAGCGATGGAGTAACCCATCTCCGCAGTTTGACGGCTCTTGTCGACACTCAGATTGATGCCGCCGATCACCGTATCGTCAAGTACGATCGCGAATGTTGGATGTGACTTCCAGTCCTTCAGAAACGACTCTGCTACGAATTGCTCCCCGTGAACGCGCTCATACGGGTAGGGCAGAGGCAAGTGTCGCTGCCACTCCTCATCGTTCGCAAACGCAACTACATCGTCCACATCCGTCAGTTGGAACCGGCGCAACGTGAGGCGCTCGGTCTGCAATGTGGGGTGTTCATCCGGCATGATTTACGTTCCTCCACTGGTTTAATGGGACGTAGCCCAACTTGCAGGCGACTGCTTACCAGTCTATCGACTACTCCGGTCTTGTAGATACGTTTTCGGTCATGCCGGCGCCTTTGTCACCGTCAACCTTCTTCAGATACTATGAGAAGGTGCGACTTCTCACGGCTCTCGCTTTAGGATTCTTCCTCTTCTCCCTTACCGTCACCAGTTCGGCGGCCAATGGCGGAATGCTCGTTCACCGCGAACAGCAGGGGGGGTACGACATCGCCGTGACAGTCTGGCCCCCGGAACCGAAAACTGGCCTATTGGTCTTCACCGTCCTCATCCAAGCCGTCGCTGCCACCAATGGCGGTGATGAGGCGCACCTTGCGCCCATCTCCTCGGACTTGGTCCTGCGCGGCGAAGGGCCTTCCAGTGCGACGGTGGGCCCTTTCCAGCCTCAGACCGTCGTGCCCGGATTTAGCCACTTCGACGTTCGCATTCCCGTCGGCCAGGAAGGGCAGTGGACCTTCACACTCGACGTTTCAGGCCCTCTAGGCAACGTAACGACAAACGTCCCCCTCCAAGTCTTGCCCAGCGATAGCAGGGACTTGTTGACTTGGCTCCTCATAGGCGGATGGACACTTGGGATACTTCTCTCCGGCGGCCTACTGGTGCTGTTCTTCCGTCGACTTCGTCGTTCATCCGGCAATTTTGAGGAGTGACCACCGTCCTATAATCCGTGGGGTGCAAAGGATGCCAATTTCTGCTGTGCGATCCAACACCCCTCTGGGTACCGACCTCCGCCTGAATGGGGGAACTCCATCGCTCTGCTCTCTCCTCCGACCCCTGCCTTGATACGAAAGAACTATAGTTCTATCATTGTTCTATGTTTACAGGTCATTGCGTCCCGCATCCCCTCCGCGTGATTGTCGAGAATATCGGGAAATGTCAGGGTATTTCTAAGGATCGGGATGCTGTTCCGAGTCCTGGGACTCTGCGCCCTCTGCATCGCGAGCGGCCAATTGGGCACAATTCCTCCTCTCCCGTTCGCGGTAGAGGGCTGGGGTGAGGGTATCACCCCAACTTCTCGACGGAACCGAGAGTAGTGGCATGAAATGGCACATCTACAGCAAAGGTTTTTACGAACGCCGCCTGATTGTGCTGTTGCACTCACACCCCCTATCAGAGGAAAACATACCTGCACAAGGATCTGCTACACGCTTGGCGCAGTGACAAAACGGTGACAATCGAGTTGCCACGCGTGCCACTCTGGAGCCCCAACCCCATGAAACAACGAGGTGCCTCCCTCGTCAAAGGGGCCGAGAGATCGTGCCGTTACCCACGCAGTTGCGTCGTCCGAACAGGGTGCATTTTGACTTTATGCAGTCGTCCCACCGGCGTTGGCCGGACTCTGGACGGGGATTCGGGAGGCTCTCCCAAGGCAGGCTCTTAGCAAGATGCGAATGCCTGTCCATCGCCCTCATACTTATGGACACCGCAACGACGCTTGTCTATAATACGATGACACCAACCTCGGCTGATAGCTTGCGGCTGAGGACCCTAGCCGAGGTGGCGGAACTGGTAGACGCGCAGCGTTGAGGGCGCTGTGGCCGCAAGGCTGTGAGGGTTCGAGTCCCTCCCTCGGCACCATGTCTACACGATGAGGCGGCGTAGCCAAGTGGTCTAAGGCGGAGGTCTGCAAAACCTCTATTCGGCGGTTCGAATCCGCCCGTCGCCTCCACTCTCCTAAGGTGCTAGCAGCACCTTCCCCATCGTCCGACGATTTTCCAGATCGTCCTGCGCGCGTCCCGCCTCCGCAAGCGGGTACGTATCGTGGATGTGCAGAGACAGTTCGCCTGACTCCACCCAGCCCAGCACGTCGCCGGCCCGCCACGCCAGTTCCTCCGGGGTGGCGACATGGTCGTTCAGTCCCGGCCTCGTAAAGAACAGCGACTTGGCGTTGATGACGGACACTGGCAGCGATTTCACGGCCCCGCTCGCGGCCCCGTACAGCACCATCATTCCTCGCGGCCTTAGACTGGCAAGGCTGTCGTCCGCCGTCGCTTGGCCCACGGAGTCGTAGACCACGTCGACGCCCCGACCGTCCGTGATCCTCATCGTCTCTTCGCGGAAGTCCTTCTCGGTGTACAACACAACGTGATCGGCCCCAACGGAGCGCGCCATATCCGCCTTCTGCTCCGTCGAGACGGTTGTGATCACCGTAGCTCCCAACTGCTTCGCCATCTGGATCAGCAGCCGTCCAACCCCGCCCGCTCCTGCGTGAATCAAGCAAGTATCCTCCGGACCCAGCGGGTAGGTGGAATAGCAAAGATAGTGGGCTGTCATCCCCTGTTCCAGCACGGCCGTCGCCTCTTCCATGCTCACGCCCTCAGGCACCTTGACCGCCTGCCACTCCGGGATGACCATCTTCTCGGCGTAGGATCCCATCGAGAGGCCCGCCATCGCGACCCGGTCTCCGACGGAAATTTCGTCAACATCCGCTCCGATCTCCGTCACCGTTCCCGCCACCTCGTATCCCGGAATCAGAGGAAGGGGTCGTGGATACATCCCACGCCGCACGTAGGTGTCGATGAAGTTGATCCCGATGCGCTCAACGTCGATCAGCACCTCTCCGAGCCCTGGAGCAGGGTCGGGAAGATCCACATATTCAAGTACTTCCAGCCCGCCTGTGCGTGCCATGTGTATGGCTTTCATAGTATGCGAGTGCCTTTTCTCATTTCACAATTGATCTTATGCGTCGCCCGAACGCCCTAGTTCATCGCGTAACCGCCGTCCACGTTCAGAGCCTGTCCCGTAATGCCGCTCGCGGCATCGGACGCGAGAAATACGACGGCGTTCGCAATCTCTTCGGGCGTCTGTTCCCTGCCAAGAGGCGTATTGCTCGCTACGAACTGATCGAACGACTCGCGCGTCGTCATTTCGTCGTCGATACCTTGCCCGATCCGACGACTCGCAATGCGCTCCCACATCTTCGTCCACACCAGTCCAGGGCAAACGCAGTTCACATGGATGCTGTGCGGAGCGAGGTCTGCGGCGTAGCACCGCGTCAGGTTGATCGCCGCCGCTTTCGACGCCCCATACGCAAAGTTCGTCCGCGTTCCTGTGCGTCCCGCAACCGACGCGATGTTCACGATTTTGCCGTACCTGCGCGACTTCATGTGCTCGACCACGGCGTCCGTGACCCTGGCAATACCATGAACGTTTACGTTGTGTATGTGATCCCAGTCGTCATCGTTCGGTCGATCGCGTCCTTCCCAGCCCGGTGATCCTATGGTCCCGGCATTGTTGACCAAGATGTCGATGCGCCCGAACTCGCCCAGCGTTTGCGCGGCCAAGTTTTCGGTCGAATCGCTGTCGGTCACGTCCACCACGACCGCGATGGAACGACCTCCATGCTCGTTGATCTCCCCGCAAACGGCCTGGGCATCGCCCTCGTTGATGTCGGCGACCACCACGTCTGCTCCGTTGCTCGCAAGCACGTGTGCAATGGCGCGTCCAATGCCTCGGCCACCGCCCGTCACGATGGCAATCTGGTCAGTAACGTCCATATTCGTTCCTCCGATTAATCGTTCGTCGTAGTCGTTGTTGTCTCGGCAATCGCGAAGACCGCCGAGGTGCCCTGCCTGCCTATCGCGCGGATCCAATCGTCTCGCACGTAGACCACTCCGCCGATGGACTTGCCGTTGAAGGATATCGTAGCCTCGTTGGCGAAGAATAGCAGGGAGTGTGTTACGGCCGCACCGTTATTGTCTGGGCCCGGCCCTTCGAGTATCACCGGTGGATGAATGCTGGTCCACACTGCCTCAACCGCCCCTCCCTCCGCGTCGATGGTCCACGAAGGCGTGGTTCGCACATCTCCGCTGCGGGTGATCTCAGCCTCCAAGATCGGTATGTCGTGCCTGTAGAAATTGTTGTTGCTCGGGCCCCGTGCGACCGTCTTGGTTATGAACTCCGCCAACTTTATGCTGTCTGTATATATGCCCGTGAAAGCCTCATCAGGAATATCAACGAACGCCACGTGTCCTTCACCGGCGGCGCTGTACGTGACTCGATAGAGACTAACGCGACCAACGTCCGCCTGGTTATCGTGGTTCTTGAGATAGGCGATCCAGTGCTCGCCCGACCAGACCAAGGCCTTGTTTTCCGCAACTCGTTCAGCGCCCAAGTTGATTACCTCTGACTGGTTAGTTGAATTTGAATGCGTAGAGGTCCGCATCCTTCAGTACGAACCGGAGTCTCACCGGCATGCCCTGGAACGAACTGACATCGAGGCCGTCCGTCCATGAGACTCGGTGATCGATCTTGTCACCGTACTGCTCCGAAGAGTCGGCCTGCGAAAATCCTTGCTGGGGCCGTCCATGAGCGTCCTGAATTTCGACCTGCACCGAACCCACGGCCGTGCGATGCCTTCGCTGCCAGCCGAAGCTGCATGACCCCTCGGCCCGCGGGTAGTT
>JAPPDQ010000562.1 GCA_028875495.1 Chloroflexota bacterium | reverse complement strand
ACCCCTACACGGATGCGCCCTATGAGGACTTTCTAAAGCTCCCTGTGCTGGAACCGCAGACTCACGACGAATTCGTGCTGGACGGGCAGAACTTGATAGAGGCCCGGCGGGTTGCATACGAGGCGTACACGCTGCTGGGGTTCCTCAGAAAGTTCAGGGAAGGAACGACTCGCCCGATCCTCATTATCGGCAACGACCGATACGGGCGGCAGTGGGGTATCGAGCCGCTGGAAGAGTACCTCGAAGATGATTTCACTATTGTGTATCCGCGGGTGCCTTCGCATCGGTCGACCCGCCTCACGGTGCCGAACATGATCCTGACAACGGGCGTCCGCGCGGGGCCGGACCGGGGGACGATCCGACGCCTCAGCACCTCTATGCCGCACGTCATCGTTGTGGACGCGCGGAACGTGGGGCACGGCAAGGACCGGTTGATGATGCGGATGTCACGAGGGGCGCGGGACTACGCCAACTGGTTCATAGCGTTCAACGATCTTCGGGCGGAGGGCGACGTTTCCAAGTACGAGCACAAGATGCCTCATGCTTCCCATCACTTTTCCGAAGTCAAAAGGTGGTTCGGCTTCGTGGAGATGCAAAGGAAGGTCCGCCCGTGGGTGGAACCGGGCGAGACGTACTCGATGACGATGTGGGCGCCAGAGATAACGGAAGAGACTGTGCTTGGAGACTTCAAGGTTAGGACGCGGGAGGTGGAGTTCGGATCGGACGAGCCTCAGGTGGTGCTGGCGAACCCACTTATCTATCGCTTGGACGAGGACGACCCCGACATTCACGAGAACCTGCGCGGGAACCGTCCGTACTACTTCGACGGACCGGAGCGGCATGTCAAACACGAGATCATATTTGGATTCGGGGATCACGGTATCGAATCGAGAGTCGTCGGCAACACGTCGGATGAGCTGGTGGAGGCCGTGCAGGAATTCATGCGGCAAGAAGTTGCCAGACTGCTGGCGGAGGAATGAATGGACGGGGTTCGCACACCGGCGGCGGGGGAAATCACGCCCGGCTCGGCATACGCTATAATGAGTGCTTCGAGAGGACGACATCGTCCGGGAACCGTCCGCCGAGCACACCGATGAGAATTTCACACGCTTCGGGCGTCTACGCCGATGCGCTCACGAGGCAGGCGCACTCCCGAATTCCGAAACGTATACCCCCCTGCAAGAGATGCGCAAACTAACGAACGCACGGCTCGTATCGAGGCGGCTCGCAGACGAGTGGAAGCTCCTATCGAGCGTGTTTATCGGCATACTGGTAGCCGTGACGATCAGCGTAGGGTCGACGGTGTATCTGACGGCCCTCGAACAGCTTGCATTCAAGGTCTCGCTGAACCAGATCACGGCACCTCTGCTTAATCTCTCCGTCTATGCCAAACGCATCCCGCTGACTTCGGAGGCGGTCGACAACCTGGACAATCTCGTCACCTCTATAGCGACGGAGCACATCGAGGACCTGTACGCGGGCCACGAGATGTATCTGAGAGGGACATCGTCGATTGTCGGGACGGATGAGATGCCACTTCCCGACGTCGTCGATGCAGAGTCGATACCTGAAGAAGAGTCGCGGCCTATCGTATGGGACGGGTTCTTCCACACGCTCACCAACCTGAAGCACCATGCGATCTTTTTGGAAGGACGTGCCGCAAGCGAGGCTCCCATAGAGGTCGGAGAGACCATTACGGTCG
The DNA here is from genome assembly GCA_028875495.1 of Chloroflexota bacterium. Taxonomy (GTDB): domain Bacteria; phylum Chloroflexota; class Dehalococcoidia; order Lucifugimonadales; family VXLM01; genus VXLM01. Next base: position 8,384 of record JAPPDQ010000562.1, on the reverse strand, counting down.
AAGCTACGATCTCGGAACAGGTGGCCGACGAGTCGCTGCTAGGTCCGGGGGACACGGTTGAGGTGGCCATCGATGTTTTCGTGCCGACGAGGATTAACGTCAGGATCGTGGGCGTGTTCCAGGCCGACGACCTCAAGGACGAGTACTGGACGACGGCGGCACTGGTGCTGACATCACAATCGGCCCCGGCGCAGGGTGGGGAAGAATCGGGCTTCCCACCTCCGGACGGCGTTGCCTGGGACGAAAACCAAGACCTGGCCATCGGACTGTTCGTTCCTAAAGGGATATTGACGGAAGTAATCGGCCCGGCATACGAGAGAACGCTGGTCAATCCCATCGTCTTCGGGAAGATCGATAAGGAGAAACTGGGCAATTGGACGGCAGCAAGGTTTGTCCAACGCCTTGATCGGATTGAAGACGATGTCACAACGGAAATTGCGGGCGCGACCGTGAGTTCGGGCACGGTGCGGGGCCTGATTGCGAACGTTGGGCGGCGGGTGTTCTTTTCGAGGATACCGCTGCTGTTCCTCCTGACGATCATGGTCGTCACGGTGCTGTTCTACATGACGATGATGGTCTCGTATCTGGCGAAGAGTCGCGAGAGGGACTCGGCACTGATGCGCACCCGGGGTGTGGGTCTCACCGAACTGTTGCGGCTCTACACGATCGAGGGCATCGCGATGTGCTTGCTGGCGTTCATCCTGGGGCCCTTGATCGCGTTCGGCACGATTGCCGTCATCGGGCTCGTGCCTCCGTTTCGAGAGACGACGGGGGCCGAATTGCTGCTTGTGCGGGCGGAGCCGCTTGCCTTTGTCATAGGCGCGGGCGTGGCGCTTTTATGTCTCTTCCTGTACGTAGCGTTCGGCGCGGCGGGCGCTCGGAGCGGTCTGCTGGTTCAGAAGGCGCGAGCGGCTCGCCCGGCGTCGATGTCGTTCTTTCATCGGTACTACCTCGACGTGGGTCTGGTGGTCATCGGCGGACTGGTCTTTTGGGAGCTCCAGAGCAGGGAGCAGATCGTTTCCAGCGGCCTGTTCACCGAGCTTCAAGTAAACGAGACACTGCTGTTCGGCCCGATCCTCTTTCTCATCGTCGTGGCCCTATTCTTCATGCGGCTCTTTCCGTTGTTCGTCCGTTTCATCGGCGGGGAGTCGCTCGGTCTCGTGCATTTGCTGACCGGCCTCTCGGTCGTCGGGCTGGCGGGAGGCTCCCTGTTTTTCGGCTACCAAGATGGGACACTTTCCGAAGCATACGTACCGGTGGCGATCGCAGTGGCGTTGGGAGCGGCGTACTACGTGACGCACCGTTTCATCAATGGGGAGTGGAAGTGGATCGGCGTGGGGACGCAAGCGGTGGCAGTCGTTGCTTACGTGCTTTTGAGGGACATACAACCGTCCAATGACCTGTTCATCACAGAGATAGGTCTGCTGGCAATCGTACCGGCTCAAGCGCTGTATCGGCTGCTAACGCTGATTACCCGGTCGGCACCGGCTTGGCTGTCGATCAGCCTTTGGCACATGGCGCGCAATCCCCTGCAGTACACGTGGCTGGTGCTGCTGCTGGTGCTCGTGACCGGACTGGGCATCTTCGCAACGACCGTGGGCGGCACATTGACGAGAAGCCAGGACGAGCAGATCCAGTTCGAGACTCCTACGGACATGCGGATTCAAGGCACGCCCCTCTTTTTGAGGGAGGGACTGCAAGGGATGCTCGATGACTTTGCCGCCACGCCGGCCATCGACAGCGGCGCGCTCGGATACCGGACGAGCGCTTCCCTTGGGAACGTCAGCATGCAGCTGTTGGCGCTCGAACCTCAGGAGTACGCGGAAATCGCATGGTTCAGGGACGATTTCGCAAACACCGACTTGGAACAGATCATGAGCATGATCGAGGTAACGTCAAGCGGCGAGGGAATGACGCTCCCCGCAGATACCCAGAGCATTGCCATGTGGATCAAACCGCTCGAACCCCAGCCGCTGATGTCGGTTTGGGTCGTAGTCCAAGACAGCGCCGGAGTCGTGAAACCCGTTTCGCTCGGGGACGTTGGAGAACTCGAATGGCATAAGTTGAGTAAGAATATTCCGGAAGAGCTTACAGAGCCTATCGATCTCATGGCGGTATCACTCTATGAGCCAGGAACGGCAACGCAAACATCAGGGGGCGGGACGCCCGGCACGGTGCTGCTCGACGACATTCACGTGGTCCGTTCCGACGGATCGGAAGTGATCATGGAAGGGTTCGAAGGGGACAGTGCTTGGTCGCCGATTCCCACGAACATAATCAATTCCGACGTTCTCTTCACCACCGCGGAGGACACATTCGCAGGTCAGCGCTCAGGGGTGTTCAGGTTCGGGACTGATAGGAACCGGTCGGTCCGCGGGATATACGACGCGACCGGCGGAGGCGTGATACCGGTCGTCATTAGCCGTGGAGTATCGGAGGTCACGGGGCTGCATCCGGGAATGTCGCAGATCGTGAGCGTGTCGGGCTGGCTGGTCCCCGTCGAAGTGGCAGGGATCATCGATCTTTTTCCAACACTCGATACGACGAATGCGGGATTCATGCTGGCCGACCTGGACGCGCTGTTGTCCTACATGAACATGATGAGCCAAATAACTTCAGTCGAGCCGAACGAACTGTACCTTCAGAAGTCCGGGGAGGCGCCGGACACCATCGAAGAGATCACAAAAGAGTTGGAGTCGATCCTCCTGAAGGTCAGCGATACCACGGCTCAACGGGAGGAAATACGTCGGGACCCGCTGCAGAACGCGGGATGGCGGGCCCTGGTATTCATGGCCTTAGCCGTCGTGCTTTTGTCGGCGATATTCGGGTACGTAGCCTATATACTACTGGTAGGTGAGAGCAACGAGCATGAGATGGGATTCCTTCAGTCGCTGGGACTGTCGCGGATTCAACTCCTCGGCCTGCTCAGCTTTGAACACCTGACGGTCGTGGTTTTGGGATTAGGGGTCGGCACGTGGGCGGGATTCCAGATGAGCCGCCTGATGGTCGCGCCCCTGGCCGTGTCGGACATTGGACAGTCGATAGTTCCGCCGTTCATTCTGGTTACCGATTGGTCACTAATGCTCCCGACCTACGCGTTGATACTCGCAATATTCATGACGGTCATGCTCGTCCTGTACCGGTCAATCGGAAGGACGAAACTCTTCGAGCTGGCACGCGGAGTAGAGGCTTAATCGTAGATTGGTTAGTAACCTGGAGGGCCCGTCAACGTACTAATAGGCAGCGAACTTTTCTCGCAGGGAGGATTGGGCTACAATCCGAATCAATTTTCATGGGGATCACTTATGCAGCCTTGCAGCCTGCACGACCAGCAATGAAAATGAGGGTGGAACGAAGGGCAACCACAAGGATTGCCCCTACAACGGGTTTGTCGGGACCAATTTTCATGGGAATGACAGGCGCCCTAGGCTAGGGAAGGTGTAATGGTTTCAGCCGTCCAGCGGTTCATTTCCGCTTGGCAGTTCGTCATAAAGCGCAGCTTGGCCCACTGGAGACTGCTGTCTTCGGTCGTGCTGGGTGTGCTGCTGGCGTCGTCGATCATGTCCGGAACGGTGATCTACTTCGACGCCCTGCGCGAGATTGCGCTTCGTAGCGCCCTGGCGCAGTACTCCGATGCCTACTTGCACATCATCATGCAAGGACAGCGAGGCCCAGTAAACCGGGAAGAGGCCCTTCGTGTTTCGGGAGTCGTCGATGACGCCGTCCGTCAGAGGCTGGAGTGGCTGATCGACGGGAGAGTCCACGCGGCAAAGACTCCGACGATGTTCCTGACGGCGACGGGGCAGGAAGCAGTCGCCGGAGACGACAATGCGCGAGCATACTTCGCCTACATTCCCGACATCGAAGAAGAGATCATCATTCGAGGGGGAGCCTTTCCGAATGCAAGTGCGGTGAATGCACCGGGGCAACCGTTCACCATAGAGGTGATGATCCCGGTTGAGGCGGCGGAACTGTTCGGAGCACGCATAGGAGACCGGGTATCGGCCGTGCTGCCGTGGTCGGACGACCTCACGCACATAGAAGTTGTCATTAGCGGCATCTTCCAACGGGAGACGCCGGAGGCTGAGGTCTGGCAGCTTGAAGAGGAGGTGCGTGAGGCGGCGACGGGCGCCAGCTTCAGGACGATGCCTCTCCACATTTCCGAGGAAGCATTCCTCGAAACCCTGGGGCCACGGCTGCGGAGGATGGAAGCAACCTACTCGTGGCTACTGATGACCGATGCGGACCGCGTCAACGCCAGGAACAGCACGGCTACTCTTCTGGACATTAGGGGCACCAACTCGATACTGAGCTCGACGCTGTCGAGTTTCCGGCAGTCGACAACGCTGGACAATGCGCTCGACGAGTATGACCGACGACTGTTCTTCAGCAAGCTTCCGATGTTCGTCGTGCTGGTGCTCATCGCAATCGTGATCCTGTACTACGTAGCTACACTCTCGTCACTGGTAGTAGAAGACCGCCGAAACGAGGTGGCGCTGCTTCGGAGCCGCGGGGCCAACTCGACGCAGATCCTCATGGTATTCGTCATGGAGGGGCTGACGATAGCGGCGCTGTCGGTCATCGTAGGACCGCTTTTAGCGGCGGCGGCAATAAGCGTTCTCGGACTGACTCCCGCATTCTCTGACCTTGGCGCAGACGGACTCATAACGGTTAGCTTGTCCACAGGCGCGTACATGATGGCGGCGCTGGGCGGGGTGCTGAGTTTCGTCGCCTTGATCTTCCCCGCCTTCCGGGCGTCCCAGATGAGCGTGACGCAGGAAAGGCAACGGTCTGCGAGGCCGACGGACCTGCCGTTCTTCCAGAGGTACTATCTTGACGTTCTCCTGCTGATCGTAGGCATTCTCCTCTTCCGTCAGTTGACCGAGCAGGGTTCGATCGTGGCGAGAAACCTGTTCGGCGAGATCGCCGTTAACCAGATGTTGCTGGCGGTGCCGGGAATCATACTGGTGGCGTCGGCAATGGTGCTGCTGCGACTGTTTCCCGTCGTGATGAACTTGCTCAGCCGTCTTCTTTCCGCGTGGCTGCCCGCCGGCATGGTGATGGGCGTGTGGCAGATGGCACGGAACCCGGCACACTACGCAAGGCTTTCGCTTCTGCTCATTCTTACGGCCGGGCTGGGGATATTCGCGGCGAGTTTCAGCGCAACGCTTGACCGCAGTTTCGTCGAGAGGGTTCTGTTCTTCACTGGCAGCGACGTGCGTTTGAACGGCAACGTTCCCGTGTCATCTTATCGCCGCGGCCTTTCAGAGCAAGACCGATTCGAGTCGAAAGGCGTCTTGCGCGAGCGGTATGAGCAGATGCCCGGAGTGGACACCGTCAGCCTTGTTCGCAGGAGTTCGGGGCACGACCTCTCGAAGCTCTTCGGCGGCACGTACGAAATGGTGGCAGTGGAACCGGAGAGCTTCCTCAACGTGGCGTGGTTCCGCGAAGACTTCGCTCAGCAACCCATGGAAGATCTGTTTTTGTCCCTGAGCACGGAGGGAGGGCCTGAAGGCATTTCAATACCTTCAGGGCCGGCGCACTTGAATGTCAGGGTTAAGCCCGATCGAATTCACCCGTCGGTTCTCATGTCGGCTCGGGTGCTGGACAGTCGAGGCCGGTACTACACCTATCGACTAGGCCAGTTGGATTTCGCCGACTGGAAAGATCTGACCGTCTACCTTCCTAACGTTGGCGGGAGAGGGCAACCAGCCACTGCGCCCGAAGAACCTCTTACACTGACTTCGTTGTTGATTCAAGAGCGCCGGGGCGACCGACAGCTCCAGCCGGGCTCCGTTTTGATCGACGAGATCAGCGCGACGACCGACGCGGGCGCGACAACCGTCATAGAGACGTTTGATTCCGTGGAAGACTGGAGCCTGCTGCGAACCAGCGAGACCGCGATAGCGGACGTACTGCGTCCGGCCGACGTGGGATTCGAGGAGGAGTCGGGGTCCGCGCTCTTCTCTTGGGCCGAGGGCGCGGCGGTATCGGCACGGGGCATCTTTCACGGTGAGCTAACTTCGCTGCCGGTACTGGCGAGCAAGGGGTTCAATAAAAACAGCGGTCACAAAGTCGGCGACGAGTTCGACGTGTCCGTGTCAGGACATCGAGTCCCCGTATTGATCATCGACGAGGTCGAGTTCTTTCCCACCATGAATCTCAGGGAAAAGAGCTTCCTCATTTCCGACATGAACTTACTCATCAGTTATGCCAGCATGGGATCGCCGAATACCGAGGTTTTGCCGAACGAGCTCTGGATATCTTCGGACTCGACCGGGGTGGAGCGCGAAGACCTCATCGAACGCCTGAATCTCAGCGGGGCTTTTCTGATCGACTCGTTCCAGGACAGGGACGTCCTACTCGCCGAATCGGAGGTCGATCCGCTTGTCAAGGCGGGGTGGCGATCGCTGCTCTTCATCGCGTTCTCTTCGGTGCTGGTGTTGAGCTGTCTGGGATTCCTCGTGCATGCTTACATATCGTTCAGGAATCGTCAGCTCCAGTTCGCGCTGCTTCGTACAGTGGGGTTCTCCATGCGGCAGATGGTAACTATGGTCTGGCTGGAGCAGATGCTCGTTATCCTCGCGGGACTCGCGTTGGGAACGTGGATGGGCAGCAGATTGGGCGCGGTGATCATGCCATTCCTGGGGCACGACGACTTCGGTTCCCAGGTGATGCCGCCGTTTGCGATGCAGATCAACTGGAACGTGCTGATCCTCACCTATGTGATCATGTTCGTCGTGTTCGCCGTGATAATCTTGGGGATGATATGGCTGGTCAACCGCATCTCGCTGCAGCGAGTCTTGCGGTTGGGCGAAATTGGTTAGAATGAGATTGGGAGGAAAGCCGTGAGAGCGGAAGACTACATCGTCTGTGAAGACCTGTTCAAGATTTACAAGATCGCGGACCTAGAGGTCGTAGCACTGCGGGGTCTCGACCTCGTGGTGTCGCGGGGCGAAGTCATCGCGGTCGTGGGGGCCAGCGGCAGCGGAAAGACGACGCTGCTGAACATATTGGCGGGGTACGATACGCCTTCGGCGGGGAAGGTCCGTGTCGGAGAACGAGACCTGCTTCGGATGGGAGGACGCGAGGTGGAGGACTACCGTCGCCACGAGGTCGGGTTCGTCTGGCAGCAGACGAGCCGCAACCTGTTCCCCTACTTGAGCGCCGTGGAGAACGTCGCACTACCAATGATGCTGACGAACCTCTCTCCCAAGGAGAGGCAGGAGCGGTCGGTTGATCTGCTCAACCTCGTGGGACTCGGTCACCGGCTCGACCACACGCCAGAGCGGCTTTCGGGCGGTGAGCAGCAGAGGGTCGCCATAGCAGTCGCACTGGCGAACCACCCGCCCCTACTCCTGGCGGACGAGCCGACGGGAGAGCTTGACGACGCGACAGCGAGCGAGATACTAGACCTGTTCGGCTCAGTCAACAGCGAGCTTGGAACGACGATCGTGGTCGTGACGCACGACAGGGACATCGCGTACAAGGTTGGAAGAGTCGTGATGATCCGTGACGGCAAGACCTCGACGGAAGTGCGTCGAGCGCACTCGTACGAGCGACAGATATCCGGCGAAGTGGATGTCGACACCCCGCTCGAAGAGTACACCCTCGTCGACGGGGCTGGACGGGTACAGTTGCCCCGCGAGTATCTCGATGAGGTCAAGATACGCGACAGGGCGCGGGTGAAGGTGGAGGACGGGAAGGTCACCATCGTATCCGGAGAGGAATGAAATGAGCAGTTCGCAGGTCATCATCGACATAGAGAACCTTACCCGCGTATACGACGTGGGGGCGGAGCAGGTCACAGCCGTGAAGGACGTGACCCTGCAGATACCGCCGGGCCAGTTCATCGCGCTGGTAGGCAGGTCGGGGTCAGGCAAGACCACGCTGCTGAATCTCATGGCGGGCCTCGACAAGCCAACCTCGGGGTCGATCCTGTTCGAGGGCGAGGACCTAGCCGCGATGGGAGAAAAGGAGCTTACGAACATTCGCCGTCACAAGGTGGGGTTCGTCTTCCAGGCGTTCGGGCTTTTGCCTCTCCTTTCGGCGTTCGAGAACGTGGAACTGCCGCTGAGGATTTCGGGATTCGGCGTCCGCCAGCGCGAGGAACGGACGAGAGAGGCGCTCGGAATCGTTGGGCTGCTCCCGCGAGCGAACCACCGACCGTACGAGCTTTCGGGGGGAGAGCAGCAGCGCGTGGCTATTGCGCGGGCCATTGTTACGAGGCCGCCATTGATCCTGGCCGATGAACCGACGGGGGAGTTGGACTCGACGAATGCCCAATCTATCTTCGGTCTGTTCCGCGAGATGGTGGAGACGCACGGCATCACGGTGGTCGCGGCGACGCACGACTCGACCCTGCTGGCAATGGCCGACAAGGG
>JAPPDQ010000485.1 GCA_028875495.1 Chloroflexota bacterium | reverse complement strand
AGGCCATAGCCGAGAACGATGCCTAACAAAGTGGCCAGCGCGCCTAAGACGAGGCCCTCGACGGCCAGGATGCCGAGCACCCTCCGCACCGGAACGCCGTAGGCGAACATCGTCGCATGGTCACGCGCCCGCTCGTCCGAGTTGATGTTCGCGGTGTTGAAGGCGATCAGCAGCGCGAGGCCGAGTACGAACATCTGGATCATGATGAAGATGCTCGCGAACTGCTCGAACACGTCCTGGGCCGCTTGGGACGCCTCGGCTATCCCCTGTACGGTCGCGACGCCCGGCGAGCCGAACAGGGCCCGTTTGACGCCGTTCAGGGTCTCGCCGGAGGCCGGCGCCCCGGTGACTACGTTCGCGAAGTCTTCAAGTCCGGCCTGACCGGCGTGGCGGATGTCCATGTAGGCGTTGAAGCGGAGGGGGTGAGGATGGACGGCAAGAACGGGGACATCGCTCTCTCCGAGTGCGAATGAGTCGGGGCCTGTCCGCACCGGGAGCGTCAGGGTGACGGTGTCGTCTGCGTTGACGCCGAGGTCTTCTGCGGCCTTGCGGGCGAGGACGATACCGGGGCCGCCGCCGGATAGCGTTCCCTCCAAGACGGTTGGCCGCCATGCGCCGCTTTCCAGGTCGACGTACTGAACGGCGAGGGTGAGGGACCCGTCGGGGCCCTGCGCGCTCCCTCCGAGGACAATCCCGGGCTCGGCCATACCGAGCGAGTCGCTGCTCATGATGCCGTTCACCTCGGGCGAATCGACCGGATAGAAGGAGTCGAGCCGTACGACGAGCCGGTCGGGCACGCCGCGGAGCAGCTCTTCGTCGCCCCGCTCCAGAGTCGCAAGGAGCGAGTCCGTCATTCCCATCACGCTGACGAGTATCGCCAGCACGGTCGTGAGAGCAAAAAGGGTCAGAAACGTGCGCCGGGGGGCCCGCATCAGGTTGCGGAACGGTATGCGCCCCAGGCTGCTTCCCGGCAGGGGAAGGCGGCTGATGGCCGGGGCCAGCCCGCCGCCGCGCGCGGCGAGATGTCCGGTCTTGATCGCATCCACCGGCTGGACTCGGACCGCGCGGAATACGGGCCACAGCACGGCGAGAATCGGCAGCAGGAATCCGATGACTGCGACACCGGCGAAGGTACCCGTCTGGAAAGGCGTGATGAAGACGGGCAGCGGGACGAAGCTCTCCAGGACACCCTTCATGAGCATCGCAATCAGCATCCCCATGCCGATACCGAACACTACGCCCAGCACGGCTATCTGGACGCCGACGAGCAGGGGTCGCACCGCTATCGGGACGGGATTCACGCCCAGGGCCATGGAGGTTCCGATCTCGCGGCGTTGCGTCTCGACCATACGGGCTGCGAAGTTCAGTGACGCGAATGCCGCGCCCGCAAAGAGAATCAACGCGAAGACGTTGTAGAACTGTTGGTCGCCCTCGGGATCACGAGTGAGAGCGAGGTACGAGGCGTCGTCCTCCGTCCGCATCAGATCGAGGCCGGTGCCGGGGTGGCGCTTCGCGGTCTCGGCAACGAGCGCCATTTCGATCGCAGCCAGGTCGGCTCCCGGCTCCACGGTCAGCACTAGGTCGTTGACCTGCCCCTGCCGCCCGGACAACTCCTGGGCGGTCTCGATAGACGTGAAGACGACAGCCAAGGTCGCCTGTCCGAAGAAGCCGCCATCCTCGACGATTATGAAGTATTCCGGCGACACGGCGTGCCCGACGTACCGGGCGGCGATCCCGCCTCCAAGCCGCAGTTCGCCCTCGTCGGGCAGGTTGTGGAGGACACCGAAGTTGCGCTCGATCAGCACGACGGGTTCCCCGATCTCCGTCTCCTCGATGTCCCGCCCCACGAGAGTCTCGACGCCGTTCACGCTGGGTCCGCCTTCGGACAAATCGACGCCAACGATCCTGGCGCGCACGAGGATGGATTCGTCTCCGGTGTCCACCTCGACCTGCGTGGGCGAGATGAGCCGCTCCTCCACCGCCTCCACGCCGTCGATACCCTCCGCGATAGCCGCGAGGGATCCCCGTGGGAGGAAGCCGTCCCCGCTGGGCCGCGCGCGGATGTCGTACATGTTCGTCAGGGCGAGGCTGGCGTCGTTGGATGCGAAGCGCCACTGGGTAACGCTGCTCATTCCGGCGAACAAGCCTGTCCCTATGGCGATCATCAGAGCGATGCCCGCCACCTGGACCCAGCGGGACCTGGCATCACGAAGCGCCCAACGCAGCCTTAGTGCCAGCATGTCGCGACCTCTACCAGCGCAGTTCCGAGAGCGGTGTCTTGCCGCCCTCAGGCGGGCCGTCGCTGATGATGTGTCCGCTGCTCATCTCGACAACCCTGTCCGCGATGCGCGATATCTCCCTGTTGTGGGTGACTACCAGGACGGCACGGTCGGCGGAGGCCTGTGCTATGAGCAGTTCCAGAATCTGAGCCCCGGTCTTGAAATCGAGCTCCCCCGTCGGCTCGTCGGCCAGCAGGACAGGATTCCCTGTCGCCAGGGCCCTCGCGATGGCAACGCGCTGCTGCTCGCCACCCGACAATTCGTGGGGGAAGTGGTCCGTGCGGTGGCCGAGACCCACGGACTCGAGCACGGACTCGGGACTCACTCTGCCGCGTTTGCCGGCCACGTCTATGCCGAACTCGACGTTCTCCAGGGCCGTGAGCCCCGGGAAAAGGTTGAAGCTCTGGAAGATGAAGCTCACGGTCTCTCGCCTCAGTGCGAAAAGCTCCGAACGCGATGCCGTGGTGATGTCGCGTCCCCCGACCGATACCCTGCCTGAGGTGGGCGTGTCCAGCGCACCGATAATGTTGAGGAGCGTCGTCTTGCCGCTTCCCGAAGGGCCGAGGACGACGACGAACTCGCCGTCCGCGACGTGCAGATCCACGTCGTCCAACGCCCGGACTTCGACCGGGCCTACTTGGTAGTACTTCGAAATGCCGACCAGGTCTATCAAACGTCAAGCCCCTTTTTGCTGTGCGTAGCAGTTACTCTATCATATGACGTAGGAATGGAATCTTCAGCGACCGGGCAATCCGGCGAAAGCTCCCGTACGAGTTGGTCTCTACCGTTCGGCAAGATGGGAACCTGCCCCGCGCCTCATGCGGTGTCGAGCGAACTCACGTCTGAGATGCCGGAAATGTAGGGCACGTGCACCGAGCATAACTGCTGTGTGTTCTCGGTGTCTCATTTGCTCTCACTCGTGTCCGGGTGAGCGACGAGGCCCCGGAGGTGCCCGGCCACCGGATGGCCGACGCAGTGCGGTATATGCACCGGAAACCGAGAAACTAGGCCCGCCTATTAACATAAAATACGACAAAAATACTCAATAATGAGAATAAGTATCAGTGAAAGCCGCGCAGTAATTTATAAAGCGTTTCCGATAATAATTCTAGTGAGAGTGAGTATCACTAAATACCCCATTTGTACTACGGTTTTTGCCATTAGCTGAGACTTTTTCCCTTGTCATGCACTCATTTCCGTGTGACAATCGGTCGCAAGAAACACCTTGAATTTTGCCGTATGGCAACTGTTTAAGGGTCACATGGAGGATTAGAAAGTGGTACACGTAATGCACGAGTGTGACACGCACGAACACCATGCTCACGAGCACGACATGCATGAGTGCGACGGGCACGAGCATCACGGCGAACCCGGACACGAGCACGCCATGCATGAGTGTGACGAGCATGAACACCATGCTCATGAGCACGATGCCCATGAGTGCGATGACCATGAGCATCACGGACATGGTCATGACCACGAGGGTCACGGCCAGGGGCACGACGATCACGAGTGCGACACCCACGAGCACCACGCTCACGAGCACGACGCGCATGAGTGCGACACCCACGAGCACCACGGTGCGCCTGGGCATGAGCACGACGATCACGAGTGCGACACCCACGAGCACCACGCACATGTGCATGACTCGCACGAGTGCGACGACCACGAGCACCACGGCCACTAGGAACCAGTACCGAGGCAAGACAGTTGCGTCTCAGCCCTGGAGCGTTCTTCATCTTCCGGGGCTCTTTGTGCCTAGCTGGGTGTTGTCATTAAGTCGTTTGTTGGCTTTGTGCTAGGCGGTAAGTAAGCTCTAGCCGCTTTCCTCCCTTTTGGGGTTGTGCTTGTCAGTCGCTAGAGTGTGGCCGGAGGTACTCCAGACTTGCGGACTCTCAAGACGGCTTCCGTAGCACTACGAATGGCGTTTGCATTCTTGTTTCCGCGTTTGAGGCTGGTCCCTGCAGCCGGAGGTCCGCAGATTTACTTTACTTCTCCGTCCGGCAGCACGAGTGCCGATCCTCACGACCATCACGACCATGACCACGGCGATCACGAGGGGCATGACCACGATGACCACGATGACCACGATGATCATGAAGGCCATGACCACGGCGATCACGACGACCATGGTCACGGGCATGGTGGGCACGACCACGCTCACGATCTGAGGGGCGCGAGCCGCAAGAACCTCATAATCGCCCTGGTGCTGATCGCGACCTACATGCTGGCTGAGGTCGTTGGGGGTGTCATTTCAGGCAGTCTTGCTCTCATTGCCGACGCAGGCCACATGCTCACGGACGCGGCTGCAATCGCTATGGCACTGGTGGCCATGTGGATTGCGGAGCGTGTAGCGACCGCCGAGCGCACGTTCGGCTACGAGCGCACCGAAGTGCTGGCTGCCATGCTCAACACGGTCGCCCTATGGCTGATCGCAGGGTGGATCGTATTCGAGGCCTACCATCGGACCTTCGGCACGGAGGAGCCTCATGTCGATGGACTGCCGGTTCTCATCGTCGGTACCGGCGGACTCCTCATAAACATTGCCGCTGCATGGGTGCTGCATCGCTCAGCGGGACACAGTATGAACGTCGAAGGAGCTTTCCAGCACGTCTTAGCCGATCTCATGGGCTCCGTCGGTGTCATCATCTCTGCGGTGCTCATCCTGTCATTTGCCACGGATAACCCCGCCGACGCGCTCTGGGGATTTAACTGGTTCCTTGTCGACCCGATTCTGAGCGTCCTGATCGCGCTGCTCATCCTGTGGAGCAGTCGGCATCTGATGGTCACGGTTATGAACGTGCTGCTCGAAGGGACGCCCCAGCATATAGACGTCTATGCGCTCTGCAACGACATTGAAGAAGTGGAGGGAGTTACCCTCATCCACGATGTCCATATCTGGACCATAACATCGGGAAGCGAGGCGTTTACCGCGCACGTTCTGGTCGACCCCTCTTACCAGGGGGGCAATGAGCAGATTCGTACGCAAGTACAGGACATTGCACATAACCAGTATGGGATCGGTCACGTCACTCTTCAGTTGGAGAATACGGCGTCCTCCTGTAAAGAGGACCATCACGTCGACCATCTGCTCCATACGAGTCGGCCGAGCGCCAGCTAACTATCAATCCCTATAGACCGTCTCTCCTCTTTCTTGATACCTTACTATCTCACTGTAAGCGCCACGGCTGCTGAGTAGCGTTGCCTCCTCAAGTCCTCGACCTTCTGAAATCCCGTTTCGGGTATGACTCCTTCCTGCCACTGCAGGAAGAGATCGTGCGTCATGTGCTCGGCAAGGAACATTCTCTGGTGCTGATGCCGACGGGCGGGGGCAAGTCGCTGTGCTACCAGTTGCCTGCACTTTGTCTCGACGGCCTGACGCTGGTGGTCTCGCCGCTCATCGCCCTGATGAAGGACCAGGTGGACGCCCTCCGCGCGAACGGCATTCCCGCGGCTTTCGTGAACAGCAGTATGACGGCGGCGGAGATCGGCGGTATCCACTCCGCTGCGCTCACGGGGCGGGTCAAGATCCTCTATATCGCGCCTGAGCGCCTCATGGTTCGCGGGTTCGTGTCGTTTCTCGAATCGGCATCCGTCAGCCTCATCGCCATCGACGAGGCACACTGCATCTCGGAGTGGGGGCACGACTTCCGGCCGGACTACAGGAACCTCGAGGCCCTTCGCGCGCGGTTCCCCGACGTGCCCTGCATCGCACTCACGGCGACGGCCACCGAGCGCGTACGCGAGGACATCGTCGCTCAGCTCGACATACAAGACGGCAAGACGTTCCTTTCCAGCTTCAACCGCGAGAACCTGACCTACTCCGTGCTGCCGAAGAGTGACCGATTCAGTGAACTGCTAATGCTTCTCAGAAAGCACAGGGGAGAGTCGTCGATAATCTACTGCTACTCGCGAAAGGACACCGAGGAACTAGTCGAGGACCTGAGGGATGAGGGCCTCAGCGCTCTCCCTTACCACGCTGGACTCGACCCGTCGATCCGACGCTCTAACCAGGAGAGGTTTATCCGAGACGAGGTTCCGATCATCGTAGCCACCATTGCGTTCGGCATGGGTATCGACAAGCCCGACGTTCGCCTCATCGTCCACTACGACATGCCCAAGAGCGTGGAGAGCTACTACCAAGAGACGGGCAGGGCCGGACGCGACAGTCTGCCGAGCGACTGCGTTCTCTTCTACTCGCCAGGGGATAGGTCGCGCCAAGAGTACTGGATCGGCCAGATGGAGGATGCGGAAGAGAAACGACGCGCCCGGCGGAAGCTCGACGGTATGGTGGAGTACAGCGAGTTGACCGGCTGCCGGCGGGTCTATCTCCTGCGCTACTTCGGTGAGGAGTTTCAAGACCCCAACTGCGGGGGATGCGATGCATGTCTGGCGGACATGGAGGAGTTCGACGCGACGATCATCGCCCAGCAGATCCTCTCCGCAGTGATACGCACGGGCGAGCGCTATGGAAGCGCTCACGTAGCGAACGTTCTGCGAGGCTCCCGCGCCAAGAGGGTGATCGAATCGGGCCATTACAAGCTGTCGGTATACGGGATTGCCCGCGAACTCTCGAAGGTCGAGATTCAGGGAATAACGAGGCAGTTGATCGACGGAGGGCTGCTTGCAAAGGCGGAAGGGGAGTATCCGACGCTCGCCGTCACCGTGGCAGGCCGGGAGTTCCTCCGAAGCCGGGCATCCCTGCGTCTCGCCCGGAAGAAGGAACGCCCGTCCGGGAAGAAGCCCACAGACAGGTCACGCCTCGACTACGACCGAGGACTCTTCGAGCTGTTGCGAGAACTCCGTCGAACGCTCGCGGAAGAGCGCGGAGTCCCGCCGTATGTCGTGTTCGGGGACGTGTCGCTCGTGGAGATGGCCTACTTCCTGCCGCAGAGCAGGGAGAGTTTCGCCCGCATCTCGGGTGTGGGGGCTGCGAAGCTCGAAGAGTACGGAGAGGTCTTCGTGAAGCACATTCGCGAGTATGGTGAGGAGCACGGTCTCCAAGAGCGGGAGAAGCCGCTGGAACGACGCAAGTCACGGTCGGTGCGAAGACCCGGCTCGACCTATGCGAAGACGCTGGAACTGTTCCGGAATGGTCTGCCGATCGACCAGATCGCGAGCCAGCGGGGCCTCAGCCCCGGCACGGTTATCGGCCACCTCGAACGGCTGGCCGCTCACGGAGAGGAGATCGACGTTCGCCATCAACTCGATCCAGAGCGGTTTGATCTCATTAAGGCTGAGATAGCGCGGTCCGAGTCACCTTGGCTGTCGGCGATACGGGACGCCCTGGGCGACGGGTACTCGTACGATGAGATCCGGCTTGTTCGCCTGCACCTTCAGCGGAGTCCCAGCAACTCCAGTGAGTCCCGTTCAATGATCGCTTCGAGCTCGTCTTCGGGCAGCTCCGGCAGGTGAAACTTCCGCGCATAGTCGTTGAGGCCGCGCAGGAAGTCGATGGTCTCAGCAGGCGTCGTCACCGGGAAGTCGCTGGCGAACAGCAGCTTGTGGAGCATCCCCCACTCGTATGCGTGCATGAAGGCATGATATGCCTGCCACGGGCGGATCAGCGCGCCGGACACGTCGGCGTAGACGTTCGGGTGCTTCCGTATGATGTTCACGCAGTCGACGTGCCAGGGGTGCGCGATGTGCGCCATGACGATCTTGAGATCGCGAAACTCCGCTGCGATCTCGTCCATCACCATCGGGTGCGCGTACCGCAGCGGCGCGTCCGGGAACGGCGACGTGCCTTGGTGAAAGACGATAGGCAGCCCAAGCTCCTGCGCCTTGCCGTAGACCCGGAAGGCGTTTTCCAGGACCGGATCGAAGCCCTGGTAGTTGGGTCCCAGCTTCATGCCCCGCAGCCCCAAGTCGTGGGCTGAACGCTCGATCTCTTCGATCACGTCCGGCTCGTCGGGATGCACCGACATGAACCCGATGATCTTGTCCGGCGCTCTTGCGGCCAAGCCTGCCGCCGCGTCGTTGACGTTGCCCCTGTTTCGGAGGACCTGCACGGTGTCCTCGCCGGGCCGTGGCGCAATGCCGAACACGAACGCGAAGTCAACCGGCCCCATGGCATCCAAGTAATCGTCGACGCTATTGGTCAGCCGGACCTGCCGTCCCGGGCGCATGGCGGTGTCATGCTCCATCTCGCTCTCAGGTACGGCGTCGTTGTGCGTGGGGAGGTGCGTGTGAACGTCGACGATCATTGGGGAAAGGGTGAAATGCCTCCTCTAGGTCTCATGCAACGGCACCAGCTTAAGACGAGCTTCCCAACACCGAACAGTGCTCGGCGGTTGTCTGAAGCCGTTGTGCGGGTGGCTGAGCCGAATTCGGGTCGGCCTACGTGGTCACTGTCCGCGGCGGTACATGATCTTCTGGCGGTCGGTCTCGATGAGGTGCGGCTGGATCTTCTCGACGAACTCGGCGAGGCTCTCTTCCGGCGTCGCGTCGGTCGTGTCAATCTCGAACTTGTGCCGCAGCCATGACCACTCGAAGTGCTGCGCGAAATCGGCAAGAACTCCCTCAACGTCCTCTTCCTGGACCAGTCCAAACGGGTGAGGATTCGCCTTCAGCCTTGCCTTGATCGCGTCTGCGGAAGCCTTGACATGAATCAGGACGGAGTCGGGGGCCTTGTGCATGATGTCGGCATCGACCCGACGGGCGTACCAAGACCTGTCGGCGTACTCGCCGGCTCCGCCGTACCCGTAGTACCGGGGGGCGTAGACCGCCTCGTTGATGTGGAACCCGATCTGGTTGTGATGCGGGTCCTCGTAGAACGTGTCCGCGACGTGGTACTCCATGTGGTATCGCTGGAAGGACTCCTTCTGCCTCGGGCTCAGGGCCAAGAACAGACGGTTCTCCTCGTCCGTGTGGCCCGTCAGCGAGGGATCGATGCCCTTGCCAGCAAGGAAGTCGTCAATCATCTCGTCGTGGGTCTTCCCCTCGGGAATGTTCGGGTGGCCCACGTGGGGAATCTGCCAGTGGTCATGGAATCCGAAATCGTCGCCGAGGGCTTCCTTCACCCACCGACTGATGTGGTAGCCCAATGTAGATGTCCCGGAATACTCGCAGCCGACAAGGATGAGTCGCATAGTTCTCCTCGCAATCGTGAAATTGCGCTACAGGGTACGGTGAAACGCGTCGCCTGTACAGGGGGTTTTCGGGCCAATCCGGGGGCGGGTTTTTGGGTACGGCGGCTCAGGGCCTGTACCGGTTTGGTCGGTGGTGAGTTCGAGAGGCCGGCGCGGCGCCCTTACGGTCGTTCCCATGTGCGGCAGACTTTTGCGTAACCTCCAGATATGCCTTGCCGCCGCGAATTTCACCCCAGCCCCCGTATCGAGTACGGGGCAGGCCCTAACCTTCCCCCATCGAGGGGGAAGGAATTTCCAGGCTACCTCCTGAACAAGCGGCACACCTCGCTGGACCGGGCTTTTCACCCTCACCCCCGGCCTGCGCCGGGGCAGGCTCTAACCCTCTCCCACAACGGGAGAGGGGATGTTGCTCTCACCCCAACCCCCGTATCGAGTAGGGGGCAGACTCTCTCCCGCGAACGAGAGAGGGGTATAGGGAGGGGTGGTGGAGAAGGGTGGAATTTGTGACGTGGTGTGACATTTTGAGACATTTCCGGTTGTTATTGTCAAGTTGGGATGTGTTGGAGAGGTTCTGGGGGCACCGCAGAGGGGGAGGGATTCACCCTCACCCTAACCCTCTCCCACAACGGGAGAGGGGATGTTGCCTTCACCCCAGCCCCCCGTATCGAGTACGGGGGAGGCTCTCCGCCGGAATATGTCATGAAGGTTGCCACCCTCACCACCTGAAATGAAAATGTGCGCGGAGCGGAGACGGGCGATTCGCGAATCGCCCCTACG
>JAPPDQ010000480.1 GCA_028875495.1 Chloroflexota bacterium | reverse complement strand
GTTCTCGGTTGGCAGACGACCAGGGCATGGATTCCCGCGTACGCGGGAATGACGGCTAGGGTGGTAGGGCGGCTATTTTCAGAGGAATCGCTCATGTCGATTTTCACCGACTCCCATTAAGTATGGAGATGTGTGCCGAGCGGAGGACGGGCAACCACAAGGGTTGCCCCTACGACAGGTTTGCCGGGGCTTATTTTCAGAGGAATGACAGGGAGAGAAGGCCGGATTGTGGCTACAATTCCGTTTTGCCTACCCCTGTCAAACCCTCAAGGGAGAGGGGATTTCCCCCCGGGGCTGATTTGTTCGATGAATCTCTGACACGGGGCACTAGCGATATTGCGGGGCGGGCCATGACGTGAGGCCGGTCAGGTCGGCGCTGGTGTCCCAGAGCCAGCGGGCGTGTTCTTCGTCGTAGGTGACGGGGGCCGTCTCGCGCGCGGCGTTGTCGTAGAAGTACTTGCCTGAGAGGCCGTCGAGTTCGGGAGACGTGGCGACGTGGAGGACGACGTCCGCGCCGTTTTCGGGGCTGTCGCCGAAGCTCTCGCTGGAGCCGAAGCCCGCTTCATGGGAGCCGCCCATGTAGTCGTCGAGGAGCTTGGTGGCGATGACGCCGGGGTGGAGGCAGTTGGCGACGACGCCGGTCCCCTCCAGGCGGCGGGCGAGCTCGTAGGTGAAGAGGATGTTGGCGAGCTTGGTCTTGCGGTATACCTGGCTGGCGGTGTAGTCGCTGTCGGAGCGAAGGTCGTCGAGGTCGAGGGGGCTCTTGCTGTGCACCTGAGACGAGACGGTGACGATGCGTGAGGGCGCGGACTCCTTCAGGGTGTCGAGGAGCAGGTCCGTCAGGAGGAAGGGGGCGAGGTGGTTGACGGCGAACTGGGTCTCGATGCCGTCGACGGTGAGCCGCCTTCGGGGAGTGATGGCACCGGCGTTGTTGATGAGGACGTGGAGTTGGGGATACTGGGATGTGAACGTTCTCGCCAGCTTGCGAATGGAGCCCTGTGACGAGAGATCGGCGATGAGGAGGTCGAGATTCGGACTTCCGGTTTTGGCCGATATTTCGGCCCGGGTTGACTCTCCGCGTTCGCGGTTACGGCAGACCATGACGACGGTGGCTCCCATGCGGGCGAGTCCTGTTGCCGTTGCCCTGCCGATGCCGGCGTTTGCGCCGGTGACGAGGCATATCTTGCCGTACATGCCGGGCTGATTCATGGCGAGGCATTGTAGCAGAAGGGGGAAGGGGGGGAAGAAAGAAGAAAGAAGAAAGAGGGGATTCACCGCAGAGAGCGCAGAGGGCGCGGAGGGGAAGAGAAAGTAGAAAGTGGAAAGAAGAAAGAAGGGCGTGTTGGGGTGGCTGGCCGGGGTGGCCTCTTGCGACCAAGGAGGGAACTTGTAGAAGTTGTGTTTTCACCCTCAGATGAGCCCCCGTATTCAGTACGGGGCAGGCTCTCTCCCGCGAACGGGAGAGGGGGTAAGTCGCCCTCAGCCTAAACTTCTCTCCAAAGGGAGAGGGCGACCACAAGGGTCGCCCCTACAGGGGAGTTGGTGAGGGGTAGGCTTTTGGGGTGGGTTTCGTTGACCGGGTGTAGGGGCTGTGCTAGATTTAAGGTGTCTGAAGAGACGCTGAATTGACCCCGGAGCGGCGGATATTGCCGAAGACCACAGCAGCATGACAACCGCGCAGACAAGGTTTCGTGCGGTGGCTTTGCTGGGCCTGATCGCAGCTATTGCGCAGGTGACGCTCGGGGGCATGGTGCGGCGGACGGGTTCCGGCGTTGCTTGTCCCGGCTGGCCGCTGTGTCACGGGCAGCTCATGCCCCCGCTCGACTATCACACGATGCTGGAGTACTCGCACCGGCTGTCGGCGACGGTCGTGGGGTTACTGGTGGTGATCGCACTGTACCTCGCATGGCGACACTACCGGGGGAGCAGTCCGGCGGTGATCTCGACGAGCGCGGGAACGATCCTGGTCATCGCGGCGGCAATTCTCGGCGGGCTGACGGTGTTGAGCGAGCTCACGTGGTGGGTGCGGCTGATTCACCTGGGTCTCGCGGAGCTTGTGGTTGCAAGCATGGCGGTGGCATGGCTTTCGGGCGGACCGGCCGGGGAAGATTCTTCCGAGCAGGTGATCGAAAGGCCGAGAATCAGGTTCGACCGTACGCTCATGTGGGGGACGATCATCGGCGTGATGGTGATGATTCTGTATGGGTCCTATATCGTGGGAGCGGGGTATGGATCGAGCTGCGGGAGCTGGCCGCTGTGCCAAGGCTGGGGGATACCCAGGGGGATTGCCTTCGAGGCGCACATGGGACACCGGTATCTTGCGGTCATCCTTTTCGCGCTCGTGGCGGGAATGGGCCACGTGGCATGGCGTCGGGGGGCAGTGGACGGAGAACTCCGATGGCTGACGGTGTTGACCGGAGGGTTCCTCGTCGCGGAAATTCTCGTCGGGGCTTTCACGGTGTGGCTGGGGTTCACGGCGGCGATGAAGTCGCTCCATCTGACGGTCGCGACGCTGATGTGGGCGTCGGCGGTGCTGCTGGCGGCTGTATATCTCCGACCCGACCGGTTCCGAGTGCCGAGCTGGCGCGTGGAGAGCGTGTCCTCATGATCGCCCAAAGCATCCCTTCGCCGGGAATCGTCCGCGACTATATTGCTCTTACGAAGCCCCGCATCATTTCCCTGCTGCTGGTGACGGCGGTGGGGGGGATGGTGCTGGCGGCGAAGGGGCTGCCCGATCCGATGATCGCGCTGTTCGTTATCGTGTGCGGGTATCTCGCGGCGGGCGGGGCGCACGCACTGAACCACTACATCGAGAGCGACATCGACAGCATGATGCATCGCACGCGGAAGCGTCCGGTCGCCAGCGGCAGGGTGTCGCGTCGGCAGGCGCTGGTGTTCGGGATCGTGCTGACAATTGCGTCGTTCGCCCTGCTGAGCGCCTTCGTGAACGTGCTGAGCGCGGCGCTTACGCTGAGCGGGACGCTGATCTACATCTTCGTGTACACGATCGGTCTTAAGCGGTCGACTCCGCAGAACATCGTCATCGGCGGGGCGGCGGGGGCGGTGCCTCCGATGGTGGGATGGGCGGCCGTGACGGGCACAGTGGGTCTGCCGGCGGTGTACCTGTTCGCCATCATCTTCTTCTGGACGCCGCCGCACTTCTGGGCGCTGGCCCTCCTTATTAAGGACGATTACGCGCGCGCGGGCGTGCCCATGCTGCCCGTGGTGACCAGTGTGGTCGACACGAAGCAGCATATCCTGTTGTACACGGTGCTGCTCGTAGCCCTCACGCTCATGTTCTTCACGACGGGGGCAGTCGGATGGGTCTATCTCGTGTCTGCGCTGGGGCTGGGCGGCGGATTCATCTACCTGGCGATCATGCATATTCGTTCGGAGGGGACTGAGGGGACGAAATCGCTTTACCTGTACTCGCTCTTGTACTTGGCCCTGCTATTCCTTGCGGTGATGATAGACGGAATGGTGAATGTGTAATGGCGGTGCAACGGGTAGGGTCGCAGAATCCCTTGACTGAATTTCGGGCCTTTGATAGATTGTCCGTGCCTCGGGCTCTGTCCGATAATGGGCGGTAGGAGAAGACAGCCAACACGATGTCAACGCTCAAAGCGCCAAACGGGAAGCTCATTACCCTTCTCCTTTTGGCAATTATCGGCATACTCTTCACAGCCTGTTATCCCGACAATCCGCAGTCCACATTCGATGCTACGGGCCCGGTTGCGCGTTCGCAGCTCACTTTATTCTGGATCATCTTCTGGGCGGCGGTCTTCGTTTTCGTGGTGGTCGAGGGGATCCTCGTATACGCCGCTTTCAAGTATCGAAGGAAGCCGGGAGACGGCGACCCTCACCAGACGCACGGCAACACGCCGTTGGAGATCGGCTGGACGATCATTCCGTCGATCGTGCTGATCGTGGTGGCCGTCCCGACGGTGATTACGATCTTCGACAACGCCAACTCCCCTGATCCGGAGGGGGCATTGCAGGTCGGCGTGGTGGGAGAGCAGTGGTGGTGGGAGTTCAACTATCCTGATCCCAATGACCCGGACAACACTCTGATTACGGCGAACGAGCTCCACATCCCGGTGGACGAGGTGGTGAACATCACGCTGGACTCGCGGGACGTGCTGCACAGCTTCTGGATTCCGAAGATCGCGGGCAAGGTCGACCTTGTGCCGAACAACCAGAACACGATGTGGATCAAGGGCGAGGAGACGGGGACGTTCTACGCGCAGTGCGCGGAGTTTTGCGGCGAGTCTCACGCGCTGATGCGGTTTTGGGTTATCGTAGAGACACGGGAGGAGTTCGACGCGTGGCTTGAGTCGGAGCGGGCGGACGCAATCGAACCGACGGACCCACTGGCTAAGCAGGGCAAGGCGATCTTCGAAGGGCCGCAGGCGCAGTGCTGGACGTGCCACACGATCAAGGGTACGCAGGCGCAAGGGAAGATCGGGCCGGACCTGACGCACGTCGGGCGGAGGACGCATATCGCGTCGGGGATACGGGAGAATACGCAGGAGAATTTGACGGAGTGGATAGCGGATCCGAACGCCGTCAAGCCGGGCAATATCATGTTCACCCAGGGGCAGGTATACAACGACCCGCAGTTGGCTTTGACCGAAGCACAAGTAGCGGCGCTGGTGCGGTATATCCAGGGCTTACAGTGACCGACCGGAGGTCAAGAGAAAACCCATGACTACACTTGCGATACCACTGCCGAAACGGCCGTCCCATCCGACAGGAATCTGGGACTGGCTAACGACGATCGACCACAAGAAGATCGGCATCCTGTACGGGGTGACGGCCTTCATCATGTTCCTGACGGGCGGGCTCGAGGCGATGTACATCCGCGCGCAGCTGGCAACGCCGGAGGCGCAGCTGGTCAGCCCGGAGGTGTACAACCAGCTCTTCACGATGCACGCGACGACGATGATCTTCCTCGGCGTGATGCCGATGGGGGCGGCGTTCTTCAACTACATCATCCCGCTACAGATAGGCGCGCGAGACGTTGCATTCCCGCGTCTGAATGCGTTCAGCTACTGGACGTTCCTGGGCGGGGCGCTGATTCTCAAGCTGAGCTATTTTCTTGGCGGAGCGCCGAACGCGGGATGGTTCGGCTACTCACCGATCACAGGGGTGGAGTACAACCCCGGGCATGGGATCGACTTCTGGATTCTGAGCCTGCAGGTGCTCGGCATCGCGTCGCTGGCGGCGGCGTTCAACTTCATCGTGACGATATTGAACATGCGCGCGCCGGGCATGTCGCTGATGCGGATGCCGCTGTTCACGTGGATGACGCTGGTTACGGCATTCCTGCTGATCCTGGCGTTCCCGGTCATTACGGTGGCGCTGATCGAGCTGCTGTTCGACCGGTTCTACGGGACGAACTTCTTCGTCACGAGCGCAGGAGCGAACCCGCTCTTGTGGCAGCACCTGTTCTGGATATTCGGGCATCCCGAGGTGTACATCCTGATTCTCCCGGCGATGGGGATCGTGTCGGAGATACTGCCGACATTCTCCAAGAAGCCGCTGTTCGGCTACCCGGTCATCGTGCTGTCGGGGATCATCATCGGGTTCATGGGCTGGATGGTGTGGAGCCACCACATGTTCACGGTCGGCCTGGGGCCGGTGGCGAACTCGGTCTTCGCGATAACGACGATGGCGATAGCGGTGCCGACAGGCGTGAAGATATTCAACTGGATCGGGACGATGTGGGGAGGGTCGATAGACTTCAAGACGCCCATGCTGTTCGCGGTGGGGTTCGTCGCGCTCTTCATCGTGGGCGGTCTCAGCGGGGTGATGCACGCATCGGCGGCGTCGGATGCCCAGCAGCAGGACACCTACTTCATCGTCGCGCACATTCACTACGTGCTGTTCGGTGGGGCGATCTTCGCTCTATTCGCGGGCATCTACTACTGGTTCCCGAAGATATATGGCAAATTCATGGACGAGCGGCTGGGCCAGTTGAACTTCTGGCTGATGTTCATCGGCATGAACGTCACGTTCTTCCCGATGCACTTCGTGGGTCTCGACGGGATGCCTCGGAGGGTGTTCACGTACCCGGAGAACATGGGATGGGATTTCTGGAACATGGTCGCGACCATCGGTTCCCTCATCCTAGCGTTTGGAATACTGGTCTTCATCGTGAACTACATCAAGAGCGCTCGCAGCGGCGAGAAGGCGGGATCAGACCCATGGGACGGGCGGACGCTGGAGTGGTCGATTTCGTCGCCGCCACCGCACTACAACTTCGTGCAGATCCCACAGGTATATGACCGGGACGCATGGTGGGCGCAGAAGCGGGAACGCATCCCGGCGGTGCCGGTCGCGGGCAGTTCCGAGGACGAGCACAACGAGCATGACATTCACCTGCCTCAGCCGTCGTACTGGCCGCTAGTGACGTCTGTCGGACTGTTCATCGGGGCGTACGGTCTGCTCTATACCATCGACATAGCGGGTATTTCGAGTGTCCCTGTGGTGGCGGTCATCGGCGGGGCGATCACCCTGATAGGCATTGCGGCGTGGGCGCTCGAACCGGTCAACGAGCCGGACGAATCGCCGGCGCACCACTAGGTAGGATTAGGATTCACCGCAGAGAACACAGAGAGCGCAGAGTGAGAGGGAAGAGATCGTCTTGCGGCAGTTACTGACAACCTTGCACGACCCCGGGCGCGGGGCGTAGGGCTGCTCATGACGAACGTATTCTGAAGGATAGAGTCTAAACGGAGAAGTACGTGGCAAACGCAGAAGTCGCCCATACGGGCGGGCACGAAGAACACGATACGACGACAGGTCTGAGCCATAAGAAGCTCCTCATGTGGGCCTTCCTGGGCTCGGACTGCATGTTCTTCGGGACGTTCATCGCGACGTACCTGGTCTACAAGAACCGGAGCCAGGTCGGGCCGTTCCCGGAGGACGTGTTCGACATTCTGACGACGTCGACGAGCACGTTCGTGCTTCTGATGAGCAGCATGAGCATGGTGCTGGCGTACAGCGCGCTGACTCGCGGGAACATGAAGGGCTTTCGGATATGGCTGCTCTCAACGTGCATCATGGGAGCGACGTTCCTGGCGTTCCAGGTGTTCGAGTTCAACGAGTTCGTGAACTACCACTTCGAGCTCGACTGCAAGAATCTGAACGTCGAAGAGCTGACGGAGTTCGAGGCGACGTTCGTCGACCGGTGCGACGGGACGAAGGATTACGTGTCGGTGGACGCGGGGCTCACGCCGAGGACGAATCTGTTCGGGACGACGTTCTTCACGTTAACGGGCTTCCACGGGGGGCACGTGACGATCGGGGTGATATGGCTGCTGTCGATATTCTTCTTCTCGCTGAGGAAGGGCGGGATCACACCGGCGAAGCACGAGGAGATCGACCTGGCGGCACTGTACTGGCACTTCGTCGATATAGTGTGGATCATCATCTTCACGGTGGTGTACCTGTTCGGCGTGTTCCCAGGGTTCGACTAGCGGGATTAAGGCAAGGTGCGGGAAATGGCACACGGACCAAGCGACGATAACACTCACTCAAACGTAGATACGGGTCACCCGACGGCGCGCACCTACTTTACGGTGGCGATGATCCTGTCGGTGATCACGGCGATCGAGGTCGGCGTCTTCTACCTGGAGGGATTGAAGCACGGGATCATTCCCGTATTGGTGATCCTGTCGGGCGCGAAGTTCGCTCTCGTGGCGATGTTCTACATGCACCTGCGGTATGACGCCAAGCTCTTTTCTGCACTTTTCGTCGGTGGGCTGGTACTGGCCTTCGGGGTCGGCATATCCCTGCTGGCGCTGTTCAAGTTCTTCGTATAGGACGCGCGGGACGGAAGGAGACGGGTTCCAGGACGTGGAAGAGTCCATTCGCCCCATTTGGACACACTGGCACGGCCACGTCGAAGTGGTAGTCGGCCTTGCGCTGCTTGAGGGCGCGTACCTGTTCGGAGTCGGCCCCCTGCGCGAACGGTGGAACCTCGCGGACGACATCGATCCGAAGAAGATCGCGACGTTCACGGCGGGCGTTCTGGTCATCTTCTTCTCGCTGCTCTCGCCGCTGCACATACTGGGCGACCACTACTTGTTCAGCGCCCACATGACGCAGCACGTGCTGCTGACGCTGGTGGCGCCGCCGCTGCTGATACTGGGCACGCCGGACTGGCTGATCCGTCCGCTGCTCCGGCCCAACCTGAGCTTCTATGTGTGGAGGTTCGCGACGCGCCCGGTGGTCGCCGTTCTCGTGTTCAACTTGGTATTTGCGCTGTGGCACGTGCCCGACCTGTACAACCTGTCGGTTACGGTCCACGCGGTACACGTCACCGAGCACCTGATGTTCATCGGGGCGGCGATGCTGATGTGGTGGCCTCTGACGAGCTCGATGCCAGAGCTGCCTCGTCTGTCATACTCGCTGCAGATGGTCTACCTGTTCGCACTTTCGATCACCCAGATATTCGTGTTTGCGTTCGTGACGTTCTCGAAGCAGCCGCTGTATGAATGGTACGAGAAGGCCCCGCAGATCTGGACACTTTCCCCCCTAGTGGACCAGCAGATCGGGGGCATCATTATGAAGGTCGGCGGGAGCCTACTGTTCCTGACGCTCATCGTGATCGCCTTCTTCAAGTGGTACAACGACGAAGAGCGCCGGACGAAGGACGAGAAGCGACGGTTGAGTCCCCACCGCTTTTCCCCGGATGAAGACAATCTTTTGAGCACCGCATAGGAGACTTTTACATAACTCAGGAGACGAGGCGATTGGATTCCCGCCCCGTATCGGAGTACGGGGTGACGTTCCTTCGCGGGAATGACGGTTATGTAAATCCATAGCAGAGAGGACCGCAGTATGGACAGAGAAAAACGTCGATTATGGGACGCGATTTGGATACCGGCCGCCTCGGTGTTCTGCGTTGGCCTCTTCGCAATTGGACTGGGTGTGGTATTCACGACCCTCTACGTGAACACCGAATGGAAGCAGTGGGGGGTTATCATTTTAGGTATCCTGCTCGTGGTCGGAGTCCCGGCCGTCGCCGCCTATCTCGAACGGAAGATGGAAGGCTAGTCGCGAGTCCGTTTATTTTGGCTGATTGTTCGAAGAATACCCTCACCCCCGTATCAAGTATGGGGCAGGCTCTAGCCCTCTCCCACGACGGGAGAGGGGATAATCGCCTCTCGACTTAGCCGTTATATCCAATTGGGAACAGTGCCAGTCGGCATTTCAAGTCTTTGAGTGATTTGACGCATCGCGCTTCGACAGGCTCTGCACGAACGGGTCTGGTAATCCTCGCGACATGGCAGGCGGCGATCGTTATCTTTTCCCTTATTCTCGCGGGATGCTCGACGGGCGGTGGGGACGCGGAGTTTTCGGGAACGGTCATCGAGGACCGACGAGAGGCGCAGGACTTCCGGCTGACGGACCAGTTCGGGCGACCGGTCTCGCTCGGTCAGTTGAATGAGGACAGGGTCGTCGTCCTCACTTTTCTGTATACGTACTGTCCCGATATCTGTCCCATCGTGGCGCACCACGTGAAGGCGGTACACGAGAGGCTGGGGGATGATGCAGGAGAGGTATCCATCGTGGTCGTGAGCGTGGACCCGGAGCGGGACACGGTCGAGCGGGCGCTGGAGTACTCTGAGGCGTGGGGGATGGCCGAGAACTGGGGGTATCTTGTGGGAAGCGAGGAGGAGCTCAGCCCAGTCTGGGAGGCGTACTACGTGGTCGCGGCAGTGGACGAGGAGGGACGGGTCGCAGACGTGCCGGAGGAGTGGAAGGTCGACAGGGTGCGAGGAGTCGATGCGTTGAGTCGCGACATCGCCTCGCGGTATACGGTTGCGCACCAGGCGCCGATGTATCTGATTGATAGGCAGGGGAGGGTGCGGGTGCTGCACACGCTGCCGATCGAGCCTGAAGAGGTTGTGGGGGATGTGCGGGCGTTGTTGGGGGAGGATGGGTAGGGGCGATTCGTGAATCGTCCCTACGGGAGGTTGGCCGAGGCATGGATTCCCGCCTCGTATCGTGGTGCGGGATGACGTTCCTTCGCCGGAATGACGGCGTGGGGGTGGCCTAAAGCCAAAAGGGAATTGCCCGTTATCGAGGGCAAAGGGGTCAGGTGTAAGGTTTAGGTGGCGCCGGAATGAGGGGATGATGA